>JAAZOI010000106.1 GCA_012797825.1 Eubacteriaceae bacterium
AAGCTTTTACGGATGTGAGCGCGAGCATAGCAAGCGGCTCAAGCGGCGGTATATTCGCAGGAGTAACCGCGTTTGCTTTTGCGTATGAAGGCTGGATAATCGCGACGACTATTAATTCAGAACTCAAAGATGCCGAAAAAAATCTGCCTAAAGCTCTTATTATAGGAGCGATTATCTGCGTAGGCGTTTATATGCTGTATTTCGTTGGCATTTCAGGCGCGTTATCATGGAGTGAAATTTTAACCGCAGGCGATAATCTTCCGCGCGTAGCTTTCGCGAGCATGTTCGGTTCCGCTGCGGGAACTATAGTATTTGTATTTATAGTAATCTCGTGTCTCGGCACAATGAACGGCCTTATTTTAGGATGCTCCAGAGGAATGTATTCGCTTGCCGCCAGAGGCGAAGGCCCAAATCAGAAATTATTCTCAGAAGTTAGCCCTAAGTCCAATATGGCTGCAAACTCTGCACTTATTGGTCTTGCTCTTGCGGGTTTTTGGCTTTTCTATTGGCAGATATGTTTTGTAGACGGCTTTTTAAATAATTTCCTCGGAGCGGCAGTAAGCCCGGTAAGCCTGCATATTCCGCTGTGGTTTAACTGGGAGCCGGACGAAGTTTCTATCATAGCCCTGTACGCTTTCTATATACCGATTTTTATATCAGTAATGAAAAATATGAAAGAGCTTGGCTGGGTTAAACGTTACTTAATGCCTGCTCTTGCTTTGGCGTCGTGCTTCTTTATGATTTACTGCACTATAATAGCGTATAAAATACAATGCCTGTATTTTGTAATATTCTTATTAATAGTTTTATTCATAGGGTTCCTTTTCAGAATAAAGAAGGTTAAATCTTAGTAAATAAAAGCAGTTAAATATATGTAAAAATAAGGCAGTCTTTATAAAGACTGCCTTTTATATTTCCTTAATAAAAGCACTTAGTGTGTAAGTTACGCTAATCTATTACATATTTTTCTTTATATTCTTCTGTGTTCATATTTGCCTTGCAAGCCATAGAAGCAAGCAATTTATACGAATATGGAAAAAGCAAAAAAGCTTTTTTTATTGTATTATCATCAGGAAGTGCAATTTCTTCATATATGTTCTGAGCAAACGCCAAAAACGGCATTATATCTGCCTGCAATCCGTTAATGCCGTTAAGCTCGTCAATAAATGTTATAATTTCTTCGGTTGTCTCCGCTTTTTTTGTACAAAAATTATAAACAAGCGATTTTGACTTAAACCCGTTAAGCTGACGAAAACTTGAAAGAACTGCATTCGTATTCCCATAATCACGCAAGATATTACGTTTTAAATCTTCATATAAAGTTGCCATGCTTTAATCTCTTTTAACTTCAAGATACGATATACGCTCATCAATAGCTTTAATTATGTTTTCACCGCATTGCACGCTGTAACTGCCTGCGAACCTAATGTATGAAAATCTTTGTGTTTCTTTATCAAAGTTTTTTAGATAAGTAATATCGTCTATTCTGTTTATAACCGCTATTCTTACTTTTTCATAGTCATTATCGTATGGTCTTGAAATAACGGCACGGGTAAGGCATGCCGCTCTTACAGTATCAACAGGTATTTCTAATAGCTGCTTTAGCAAATCTTGATTATGTATCCTATTTATAGCTTCAAGAGCAACGCTTGAATCGATGTCATACCTTGCTATGTCAAAAAGTGCGGCTTCTTTAGTTTCTTTTTGTGCTGCTTCCAATCGTTTTTGCCAATGCGCGTTTTTCCATCTCGGCGTATTAGGTTTCATAGAACACCTTATATTAAGTTTATTATTTAAATATATTATCATAATTAATAAATGAGATACAATATTTTAAAAATAAATTAATTATATTTTGTTATTTTGTAAAATATGTAATATACTATTCTTTAATATAAATCAATAGCAAAATTTTCTTGCGATAAAGAAAGAAACATAAAATTTTATTTAAGGAGTTTATTATGAAAAAGTATTTGACATTATCGCTTTCGCTTTTACTTATCATAACATTCGCCTCATGCGGAACTTCGGGTGCAAAGGCATTCAATTGGCAGCCTGCTTCAGACGCTGTGTCGGTAAAAGCTGCCGACCCTGTAGGCAGCGTACTTATGGATAACGAGAACTGTACCGTATCCATTGCCAAAGTTGTTAAAAGCGCTGAAAGCACTTTTGGTGATTTTTTTGCGTATCAACTCACATGTAAAAACAAGTCTGACAAAAATATGATCTTCAGCGTATCAAACCTTGCGGTAAACGGATACTCAATGAACCTTAATAAGCAAGAGCAGGCGGCGGCAAAAGCTACAGTATCGCTCTTGGTATTCGCGTACTATCCCACATATGATAACAGCTTCATTACCAAATTTGATGAATTTAAAACAGTGGAGTTTTCACTCAGCGCATATGACGCGGGAGATAATGGGGACGGGGTTGTAATTTATAATAAAGGAGAGGAACCGCCCAAAACATTTGGCGCACAGGCAAAAGTAGTCGTATACCCGCAGGGCGGCGATGTGCAGGTTACATATGCGAACGACAGACCGCAAAACGCAAATGTGCTGATTGACGATGCCAGCATTACGCTTGCTGTAAAACAGTTCGGATTTGATGAAAGCATCTACGGAAAATTTTATGGCGAAACCGCTGTTTTGTATATAGAAAACAAGACTGACAATGCGCTTACGTTTAGTACAAAAAATGTATACATAGACGGCAGTAAATGCTTAGACGCTGTTCCGGAAAAAGGTGTTGCCATTGTGCCGGGCAAACATCGCACAGAATGGTGGGTAATATTCTCTGACGAGGGCGGCAAAGGCGTTACACAGGGCAATGAATTGAAATTTAATATTGTTGTCAAAGATTCTGAAGGCAAACAGCTTTCGGGATATGATAAGACATATACTATAAAGGCAAAGTAAAAAAATTGAATTAACCGATTTTTGCTGATATAAAATAGAATTAAAAATAGAAATAAAAACGCAAGCAAATAGCTTGCGTTTTTTTATCTCGGTGTGGTTTCAGAAATTCCGTATCAACTTTTTCAAAAATAGACTAAAATATATTAAATACATAATTAAGTATTGACTTTAATATAATTAAAGTGTATATTTAACATTGTTAAAGGAGTGTATGAAATGGCGATAGAAATTATTCCTGAATGGATGGTAAATCTGGACGATGAGGATATATCATTTATTAAAAAATTCATTATGGCGTCCGGCTCGCTTAAAGACATTGCAAATCAATACAATGTTACTTATCCTACAGTGCGGTTAAGGCTCGACAGACTCATACAAAAAATTCAGATAGGCGAAGATAACGCAAACGAGCCGTTTGTCGCACTTATTAAACGTATGGCTATAAATGATAAGATAGATTTTGATACCGCTAAAATACTTATTTCCGAATATAAAAAAACAAAATAGGAGAATTATGTTATGTTTAATATAAGAACAACTGTTATAATTATGCCGATTGTCATAGCGATGATTGTCGGGCTTACTTTTTTGCAAATATATTTATCAAAGAAAGAAAGCAAAATACCGGGATTAATTTTACCATCAATCTTTTTCATATTATCGGTTATTTATTCAGTGCCTAATTTTCAAAACGCGCTTAATTTCTCATTTTCACCGGGAGCGTTTTTAGCGTCAGTAATGATACTGCTTATATGTAACGTGCCTACGATTATTTATGTTTTAATATACCTGCATTTAAGAAATAAAATGAATAAGGCGTCTGAAATAAATAAAATGAACGTTCAGGACTTGGATTAGTCCTTTTAGCGGGTAAATTTTTGCAGTCAATTACATTATATATATCATTTAATTTTATTATTTTAAATGATATAATTTTCATATAATATACTATTTAAACAGGAAAATAACATGAAAATACTTTGCTTGGGAGACAGTTTAACTTACGGCCATATCGGATATTCTTATATAAAGTTTTTGCCGTCTTATATAAAAGCTGTAAATAAAGGCAAAAACGGCGATACGACTTATGGCGCGTATAAAAGGCTTTTAAAATATATTAAAAACCCAAAATACGCAGATATTGAAACGTATGTCGTGTGCATAGGCGCGAATGATATTATGCTGCCGTACTTCGCGACAATTTCTCCGTTCTGGCGTCTTAGGGCAATAATAAGAGCTGTTCATAAAAGATGCATAACAGATGATATTAAGTTTGAAGAAGAATACGAAAAATATATTAAGTTATTAAAGTCAGAAAATAAGAATATTGTGCTTGCAGGGCTGCCGATTACCGAGCTTAAAAACTTTCCCCTTGAAAAAGTAAATAAGCGCAACGCAATTATCAGTTCTGTCGCGAAAAGATACGGTATTCCGTATATAGACACTTACTCAATATTAAAATCTCTTATTAATGGCAAGCTAAAATCATTCCAATGGGGATATACAAATATCAGAAGAATGTTTGACGATTTTATAATGCTTGTTTTTCCTTTTACTAAAGACTGGCTTTCAAAGATAAGAAAGCTTGATATATCGGTTGACGGGGCGCACTTAAATTCAAAATCCGCAAAAAAATTAGCTCAAGCGATAGAAACAGCCATACTCTCATACAAGAAATAATTAATAAATCTGCATAAGCGAAGTCATCGCATCAGAAGAAAATAATTTCACATACATCTGGATATCTCTTAAATGTTCAATCGCGATACTCTCATCTATATCCGGCAAAATATAGACAGTATAGATAACTTTGCTCGTATTTTTGTCTATTGCTGTACGCTTATCCGGACCGCGAAGGATAGTTGAAAGTATATCTATATTATCCTTTATCATATAATCTTCCGCAACTGTTAAAACTTCTTTATCAGACATCGTAACAAAACTTTCATCACCCTTACAAGTCTCAAGGTTTACAGGAAAATCAACTTTATTAAGGTCGTGACCTGCCGTGAGCATCATATTTTTAAGCTCCGCCATAAACATAGCTTCAACACAAGGCAGAACGCTGGGGATTTGTTTCCCTTTAATAACGGATTCAAGCTGGCCGAGCACGTGGTAAGTATACCCGCGTTTTTTATAGTAGTTAATATACGCCTCCATAGGGCGCAGGGTTTTAAGTTCGCTTCTTTGTGTACCCGCGTATTTTTCTCTAATCGAAATTTCCAAGTCCTGCTTTGCTTTTATAAACGCGTCTGTCGGAGTATTGCTTATATTCTCCATTATCAGTATGCCCATGCGGCATTGGGTGGGGGATAGGGTGTTGTGGATTGTGTACATGGCATTATTCCTTTTCTTACTATAACGTTAATGCTTTTATTTTATTTTGTTTAGTGATATAATTTTATATTGTGATTGATAGGATGTAAAGAAGTAGTTGGATTTAATTTAATATATCATTGTAATGGAGTATATATGAATTACAAAGAATTCTTAGCACTGGTAAAAAAAGGCGAATGTAAAAATGTTGATTACAAATTAACATGTAACGCCTTTACAAAGCTTTCTGATTCTGAAAAAGCGAAGGCTGAATTAATTAAAGATATTATTGCAATGTCAAACAATGGCAATATAGCCAGTTATGTTATTATAGGAGTTTCAAACAATAGACAAAAATTTCAATCAGTAGATAATGAAAAGCTGACGGATGATAATTTGCAAACACTCTGTAAAGATAATATTTTTCCTATACCAAGAGTAAAGCTATATAATTATTGTTGGGAGAATACAACCAACAATGAAATAAATGGCGTTTTATTTAAAATTATTAAAATAGGACCGCAAGCACGAAATTGTTTTAGGTTTTCAAAAGATCATATAGATTATAGCAAATATTATTGTTTTAAAAAAAATGAAGTTTGGTTAAGAAGAGAAGCAACAAGCGACTTGGCTTCTCCAGAAGAGATTAAATATTTGTTAGAGGGTAAAGATCCGATTAGAAAAACTCCTTTGGAAGATAGTATTGATTATACTAGATTACCAGCAAATGAATGGAGAAAAGCCGTTTTTAATGATTTACGCAATTATGCATTAACTATTAATGCAAACTTTGAGCAATATCCATATAAAAAACATAGAAATTATGATGTCATTTGGAAGTTAACACTAAAGATTAGAGATAATAATATGGTTTTAGCAGTAATAGTAGGAGAACAAATTACCAATAAAGCACAAGTCTTTGATTTTTGTAAGAAAATGCCCTTTCTTTATCACGGAATTCTTATCATTTCACAAAAAGGAATTTCACCTTCATCTCTAGAATATAGTAAGATAAAAATTCAAGAAAAATGGGGATGGTTTGCTACATATAGTTGTAAACATAGACGTACAACTATGTTTAATTTGTTATATGATATAGCTAGAAGGCATGACGTAACTGACTATAGTAATTATGAAGTATTTTGTATATGTTTAAAAAATATAAAATCAACAGAAGATTTATTTTTTGCTTGTCAAAAATATATAGAAAGTATTTCAAATGAAGATGATATTTTTATTCATATTAAAAACACCTGTGATATTACAAATAAATTATTGCTTTTATGGAAGCAAGAAGGTTGTGCAATAGAAACTGGAGAAACATTATCGGATTATTATATAAGTAAAATTAAAAAAGGTGAAGAAATAAAAAAAGAATTTAAGAAAAATGAATTTTATAATATTGATAAATATGGCGATAAAATAATGGTATCGGACAAAGAAACATGTATATTAGTTGGTGAGTTCTTACAATAAAGTATTTTTTCCTTAACTATAACATGCTATGACAAACCCCTCAAACAGTCTCGCCGCCGCTTCATCATTCTCATACATAAACTCGGGATGCCATTGCACACCTAACACAAATTTCTCATCAGGCATATATGCCGCTTCTATTATGCCGTCGGGCGCAATTGCCATAGGCACTAGTTTATCCGATAATACTTTCACCGCCTGATGGTGAATGCTGTTTACTTCTATATCATCAGCTTTAATCAAATCATATAGCGGAGTATCACGGTATATCTTTACACTGTGAGCAGCGGCATTGTATGGTTTTTCCTGTGAGTGCGTAAGCTTTACATTCGGCTTAGTCTGACTTTCTATGTCCTGATACAGGCTTCCGCCGAGCATTGCGTTCATAAACTGAAAGCCGCGGCATATAGCCAATATCGGCTTTTTGTATTTAAGAGCTTTCTCAAACAGTATCTTTTCAAAATCATCACGGTATTTGCATGTGTTGGCGCAGAACGGCAGTTTTTCTTCGCCGTAAACAGAGGGGTCAACATCGTGTCCGCCCGTGAATAAAAATCCGTCAAAATCTTGAGCAATCTGATTAATTTCCTTTTCACAGTCCGATAAGGAAAGCACAACGGGTATTCCGCCCGCGTACTGTATGCTTTTTAAATAACCCGCAACCATCCATATGCTTTCGCGTCTGTCGTCAAAAAGCGGAGTTACGCCGATAATTGGTTTCTTCATAGTTAAGCCTCAAAAGTCAAATAGTATAATGGAAAATTATATCAGACAAATTGCTATAAATCCACTTAAAGCTGTTATATGAAATACTTATAATATATAAACAATGGTTTTTATTTACATTAATTTCTTTATAATTAAACTCTGGAAATTTAATGTTTTATGATACAATAGCAAATATCATATAAACGGGGGAAGATAATATGTCTTATAATACTATTCTGACTTTTGCTTTTTGGACGGCTTCTCCGCCGCCTCCGCCGGGTTTTGCAATAAATTCAAGCAAATCAATAAATAATCAGAAATTTAAATTGTTTAGTTGCAAAAACGCAGGAGTAAATTATGATATCAAAAATAAAATTCTTATCATCTATGATGATATTCGGCACTATCGGCATATTCGTGCGGCATATAGGTCTGCCTTCGAGTGAGATCGCTCTTTTAAGAGGCGCGATAGGCAGTCTGTTTTTAATAATTATACTTATATTATTGAGACAAAAAATATCTTTTGAAAAAATAAAAAAGAATTTATTTGTTTTGCTGCTTTCGGGCATTGCGCTGGGGTTTAACTGGATTTTCCTGTTTCAGGCTTATAAAAACACTACAATTTCAAACGCTGCGTTAAGCTATTATTTTGCGCCCGTGTTTGTGCTGATGCTGGCGCCCGTTGTATTAAAAGAAAAGTTTTCCGCAAAAAAAGCTATATGCATTTGTGTTGCAATGGCAGGGATGTTTTTAATAATTTCAAACGCGCAAAACGGCTCATCAGCCTATAATAATATATTAGGCGTAACATACGGGCTTATTGCGGCGGGGTTTTACGCATCGCTTATGCTTTTAAATAAGTTCATTAAATCACTTGACGGGCTTGAGACTACATTAATTCAATTATCAATATCCTGTATTATTCTTCTGCCTTATGTGCTTATTACGCAAGGCTTTAATATTTTTCAAATGCAGGGCGGCTGGCTTATTTATTTAATAATCTTAGGCGTAATTCATACAGGCTTGGGATTTTATTTGTTTTTCTCGGGAATGCAAAA
>JAAZOI010000107.1 GCA_012797825.1 Eubacteriaceae bacterium
AGAACCATACAGAAGAATAATAATTGAATTAAAATAAATATAAAATTTAAGGACTATGCATAGTCCTTTTTTTATAGTGTATAAATATAAAAGCAATATTAATAATAAAATTTTAAGTTAAATTAGCTGTATAGATAGAAAAAAGTTTATTTTATTATTTTTTATATAAATATATATAATTTATTATGCAATTAAGTATACTCAATTGTTGAATTTGATAAAAAATCAATATATTTCCTTCAATTAAACATGATGTTTTTTATATTCTAAGAGATGCGGATACTGTCTTTTTTATGACAATCATTTATTTTAGCATTTAATATACTATATAATTAATCATAAGCTTAATCCTAATGCAGTTTATTTGCTTAAATCCTAAGATGTGGAGGATATAATTATGGATTTAAAAAAAGTATTTAAACCTAAAAGCGCAGCAGTTGTCGGTGTAAGTGACAGAGCAGGAAGTTTCGGGAACTTTGTAGCTATGTATTCGCTTAAAGGAAATGATGTTGACAGACTTTATTTTGTGCATCCGAAAAGAGAAGAGCTTATGGGTAAACGCTGTTACCCAACTCTTGCCTCACTGCCGGAAACAGTGGATTGCGTAGTGTTATGCACTCCGGCAAATACCATAAACGGGCTGCTTATAGAAGCAGGAGAATTGGGGATAAAAGGGGCTATAGTTTTTGCAAGCGGATTTTCCGAAGAACGCGGAGATGAGGGGAAAGAGCTTGAAAAAGAGCTTGTTAAAATTGCGCAGAAATATGATATGGCGGTTATCGGTCCCAACTGCCTCGGGCTTATTAATAATGTTGATAATAAAATATATTGGGGTGTTGAATCAAATTTTGAGTTTAATAATAAAAAAGGAGTTGGCGTTGTAGGCCAAAGCGGATTCATCATTAAGTATCTTTCGGAAGCAGGTTTCGGTATGACCTATATGGCTTCAACCGGAAACGGCAATGTAGTAACGATTGAAGACGTTTTGAATTTTTATGCCGAAGATGATGATGTAAAAGTAATAGCATTATATTTGGAAGGTGTGAAAAAACCGGAAGTATTCATCTCGGCGCTTACAAAAGCTGCACATATGCGTAAGCCTGTTATAATTCTAAAAAGCGGCAGAAGCAAAAAAGGAGCGGCTGCCACAGCGTCTCATACAGGCAATCTTTCCGGCAGCGGGCAGATTTATGATGCGGTATTTGAAAAATTCGGCGTTGTTGTAGTTGACGATTTTGTTGATCTTATTGCCGTAACAAGAATGTTTACCACTCTTAAAGAAAGACTGCCGAAAAAAGCAACAATTGCAAGTCTTAATTTATCAGGAGGAGAGACCGCCGTATGCGCAGATTTATCTGAAAAATACGGGCTTGTTCATCCTGAATTCGACGATAATATCAAAAAAGTTTTATATGAACTGCTACCGCACTTTGCAACACCCAACAATCCGCTTGATGCGACAACCGGTATAATGTATAACATTGAAGCTAATAAGCGAATTTACAGATCTATGCTGGAAAGCGACGACATAGGCATAGTAACAACAGGAATCAATATTGAAGAATACCATTCGAATGTAACTGACACACAGGTAAATGCCGTATGCGCAGCGGTTGAAGGAATTAATTTCACAAAACCGTTAATTGTGCTGTCTTCTTTTGAAAGCGGCAGAAACCCTGAAAATGTAAAAATGCTGGAAGATCACGGTATTTTTATGCTGACAGGCGGTGAAAAAGGATATAAACAGATTGCGTATTTAATAAAATTTGCTCAATACGACTATAGTAAAAAAACGCTTAATTTGGCATATCCCAAAATAACGGCATCAGATACATATGCTCTGAGCGAATTCGACAGCAAAGAGGAAATTAAAAAATACGGAGTATCCATACCGGCTCAGGCTGTAGTTAAGTCTGCAGAAGAACTAAAAGCAGCAATATCAAAAGATTTTAAATATCCTATAGTGCTTAAAATTAATTCTCCAGATATTCTTCATAAAACAGAAGCCGGCGGTGTAAAACTTAATATAATGTCTTCTGAACAAGCAGTAAAAGCGTATGAAGAAATTATGGCAAGCTGCAAAGCATATAATCCCAGCGCGAGAATTGACGGTGTTTTGGTTCAGGAAATGGTGCCTAACGGAACTGAAATAATAATAGGAGTCAATAATGACAGAATGTTCGGTCCTATGATACTTGTAGGGCTCGGCGGAATATTTGTAGAAGTATTTAAAGATGTTGCACTGTATCCCGCGCCTTTAAATAAAGAGGAAGCATTAAATATGCTTAAAAAACTTAAAGCGTATAAGCTTTTAGAAGGATACCGAGG
>JAAZOI010000108.1 GCA_012797825.1 Eubacteriaceae bacterium
ATTTATTGTAAGGACATTGTTTATGCTGGATTTTATAAAAACATTTGCCCCCTTTATTTATGATATTATTCTGCCGTTTTTCCTGTCGTATTTTTTGGTGAAATACACAAAAAAATTCAATGAGCATAGTTTCGATATTTTGATGATATTGCAAATGCGGCTTTTCTTCCCTATCGGCTCTTTTTTGGCTATATGGAATCTAAATCTTACATTTCAATTAATCTGGCTGCCGATATCCGGCATATTAATGCACCTTATACCATATTTTCTCGGATACGCCAGACTTAAAAAATATAATTTTGATTACCGCTCAAAAGGCAGTTATCTTCTTGTAATGTTGATATCAAATTCGGCAATGCTAGGTTCAATGACAAGCTACTTTGTCTTAGGCGAAATCTCATACGCGTATACAGCTCTTATATTGTCGCTTACTGCTTTTATGGTAAACGGAATAGGTTTTACAACTGCGGCAAGATGTCAGGCATTAGCTGAAGGAACGGACGTAAGCTCCGGCTCAATAAAAGGTGTGTTAAAAGGCTTAATATCATGGAACCAAATGGCGCTTTACGCAACAATTGTCGGACTATTGCTTAATTTCCTTCATGTCCCGCGCCCAACAGTTGCGTCCGATATTATAAGCGTAAATATACATATAAGCATGTGGTCTGTAATTGTTCCTATAGGGGCGTCACTCAGTTTTGCCGGAGTTAAAAAATACCGCTACATAACGCCTGATGTCTCAATTGTTAAATTTATTATAGTGCCTGCAATCCTTATGCTGCTTTCACTTATATTTATTACTGATGAAATGGCTCTTAAAACAATCTTTTTAATTGCGGCATCTCCCGCTCCGATGGTCGCCGTTATGCTTTCAAAAATTTATAAGCTCAATGTTGACCTTGCAATGAGCCCGTTTATATACACAACAGTTATCTATCTTGCCTTAATGGTCCCAATATTTATACTGATAATGCGCTTTTTATGGGTATAAACATTTTCAAACAATAAAAGCAGGTAATTTCACCTGTTTTTTTTTATATAAATTGTTTGACAAGTTAATACAATGTAAGTTATATTATGAAAGTATTTTATTTTATTATTGGATATATTTATGTTGGATTTTTTAAAAACTTTTGCCCCTTTTATCTATGATATAATACTGCCTTTTACGCTTGCTTATCTTGCGGTCAAATATTTTAAAAAATTAAATGAACACAGCTTTGACGTATTTATGCTTTTTCATCTGCGATTGTTTTTTCCTATCGGTTCATTTCTTGCTATTTGGAATCTTAATTTAACCCCTGAAATGATATGGCTTCCCATATCGGGCGTTCTTATGCATCTGCTGCCGTACTTTCTAGCGTTTTTAAGGCTGAAAAAATATGACTACGACTATCGTTCAAAAGGCAGCTATCTATTGGTTATGCTCGTATCAAACGCCGCAATGCTGGGTTCAATGACAAGCTATTTTATTTTAGGTGAAACAGCGTATGCCTATACGGCGTTAATACTATCTCTCGGACCTTTTATGGTAAATGGTGTCGGTTATCTTACCGCGGCGAGATATCAGGCTCTTGCCGAAGGAACAGCAGTAAAAGGTTCTGTCAAAGATGTATTGAAAAATTTGATTTCCTGGAATCAGATGGCTCTGTATTTAACTATAATAGGTTTATTGTTAAACTTCTTAAACGTTCCGCGTCCCCTGGTTGCATCAAATATTATAGCAGTAAACATTCATTTTGCAATGTGGTCCGTAATTGTTCCGCTCGGCGCCTCTTTAAGCTTTGCGGGAGTAAAAAAATACCGTTACATATCAATTGATGTATCTGCGATAAAGTTTATTATTGTTCCCGCAGTTTTGATTTTATTATCATTTATTTTTATAAAAGATAAAATGGCTTTAAAGACAATACTTTTAATCGCAGCCTCTCCCGCTCCGATGGTTGCAGTTATGTTTTCAAAACTGTTTAAACTTAATGTTGACCTTGCCATGAGCCCGTTTATATATACTACCGTAATATACATAGCTTTAATGGTTCCTATTTTTATTATTCTTATGCGATTTGTGTGGATATAAATAATTTATTATTAAATTAATGGAAATTATTTTCTATTCTTTTTTAATCTAAAATTCAAATACTAATAAAAAGAGGTGAAAATAATGGCAGTATCCCATAAAGGCGCAATATCATTCGGTCTTGTGCATATACCGGTAAGTCTGTATACCGCCGCAACGGATAATTCTATAAGTTTTAATCAGCTTCACAAAAAATGCAAAAGCAGAATTAAATATAAAAAAATCTGCCCCGTTTGCGATGTGGAAGTATCGGCGGATGACATCATAAAAGGCTATCAGTATCAAAAAGATTCTTATGTCGTAATGAATGACGATGACTTTGAAAAAATAAAAACCGAAAAAGATAAGTCAATTAACATAATTCATTTTGCAAACAGAAGTGAAATTCAGCCTGTATATTACGATAAAAGCTATTATGTCACTCCCGATGCGGGAGGCGACAAGGCATACGAACTGCTTAGGCTCACAATGGAGGCTGAAAACAAAATTGCCATAGCCAAAACGGTGCTGGGCACAAAGCAGACCTTGCTTGCAATTATGCCCGCAAAGGACAGCCTTGTTATAGAACCCATGTTTTATTACGATGAAATCAAAGCTCTTCCTAAAACAATAAGCAAGCCTGCCCTTAACGAAAGTGAAATTTCAATGGCTAAAATGCTTATTAATAATATGACAAAAGCGTTTGAACCTGAACTTTATCACGATGAATATCAGGAAAAGCTTAAGCAGGCAATTGAGCAGAAAATCAACGGCGATGAAATAGTGCCCGCTCAGACTGCTCAGAGAAGGGGCGTGTTTGATTTAATGGAGGCTTTAAAATTAAGCCTTGAAGAGCAGACGCAAGATGCATCTGTTGAAAACAAAGACGAAAAACCTGCTCCTAAAACAAAAAAACGCAGCAAAACAATTGATTTTGATAAAAAGAATAAAGAAATATCGGCACGATAGGTATATCAAAGCCGATTTATTTATATTCCGCTCCGCCCGCAATAGCCCATAAATAAAGAGAAACTACAGACGCATATGGCGAATATATTATTTTATGTTCGTTAAATTTCTCTTTGCTTACATTATCATATCCGTACAGCATTTTCATGCCTCTTATAATGGCAAGGTCGTCATAGCTTAATATGTTTTTTCTCTGCAGCGAAAATATCATAAGCATTTCCGCCGTCCATACGCCGATGCCTTTGAATTTAGACAATTGAGAGCATATTTCTTCATCCGTAAGTTTATATAAATTAGATATATCAATATCTCCGTTAAGTACGCTTATTGCGGCGTTTTTTATGTATTCCGCTTTGCGCATAGAAATTCCGAATTTCTGAATTTCTTCTGCGGGTATATCCGCAATTCTTTGCGGTGTTATTTGTTCAATGCTGTCTGTTATTCTTCCCCATACCGTATGGTAAGCTTTTGACGATATCTGCTGGCTCACAATACTGCTTATAAGCGCGGTAAACAAATCAGGAGTTACCGCCCGTTTTATATGACCAATTTTAGTAATTGCATTACCGAGTATTTCGTCTTTACTTATCAAGTAACTCATCTCGGCTTCGGTATATTCAAAAATTTGCATTTTTATCCTCGGCTATATATTCTTGCTTTCCAGATTTAATAAAAATTCTTTAGTGCCCAGTCCTCCGCCAAAACCCACAAGGCTTCCGTTTGAGCCTATTACCCTGTGGCACGGAATAATTATCGCTATCGGATTATTATGGTTTGCCATCCCTACCGCTCTGCATGCCTTTCCATTCCCTGCGGCTTTAGCTACATCTTTATAGCTTGCTGTCTTGCCGTAAGGAATTTGTGTAAGTGCGTTCCACACCCTTTTTTGAAAATCAGTGCCTGAGAACGCAAGTTTAATATCGAATTTTTTTCTCTTCCCGCCAAGATATTCATTAATCTGTGATATTGCTTGTTTTAATAAAGGAGTTTCTTGCATATTAAAATTATTTTCATCTATCTGGTTTTCAAAATATAAGCGAGTTATCGCTTCACCGTTATCCGCTATCATTATTTTGCCAATTACAGTATCATAAATAAAAGCGTTATCCATTTTTTTACCTCATAATTTTTCATTGATTATAATATAACTTTATATTAAAACAAAGTAAAGAACTTCCTGTTTAGGAAGTTCCAATTATTATTTATTGATCCATGCAATATCATCAGGTCTTCTAAGTTGCTGATGTTTAAAAACCGGAACGTTGTATGTCTGCGCTATTGTTCTGAACTGATCTTTATATGTTCCTTTCATCTTGTCGTGAATTACTATTCCGTCTATTCCGCCCTGTATTGATTTTATGCAGTTTTCTATTTTATCAAGGCCGCTGTCTTCTTCATAGCATCCTCCTACAAGCCATTGGTTTGCCATTATGTGAGATATGCCGAAAGCTTTATTCCCCCAGTCTTCAAAAACAGCTCCCGCAAAAGCCGATTCAAAGTGCACTCCTCCTGCACAGAGCAGACTCACTATTTCTTTGCTGTCGTCATTAAAAGCGTCAAACAGAGATTTTGCTATAACATCCGCCGCATCGGTGTTGCTCCAGCATTCCATACTGCTTCCTATTTCGATATCAACAGTCGGCACATTGTACGCTCGAACCATTTCGGCATCAACTCCGCTATACACAACACTGGACCAGTGCGTGGCTTCAGTTATCACGCTGTAATCTGTAAGTGCGCTTTCTGCTCTGTTTTTTTCAAGTGATAAAAGCAGATTCCGCATATATTTAGGATTAGCAGACCCGAAGTTACCGCTAAGCACATCTCCCGCAGAATGTATTGTAAATATTTTATCAGGCGCGTTTCCGCCCTCATGCCATGTTACAAGTCCGCCGA
>JAAZOI010000109.1 GCA_012797825.1 Eubacteriaceae bacterium
GGTAAGCAGGATAAACAGCCAGATACCTTATGAAGAGCAGAAAAAATACGCCGATGTTGTTATTGAAAACAACAATTCAAAGGAAGATTTAAAAGCGGATATTCCCAGAATTTACGGGCAGATAAAAGAAGTTTTAGATAAAAAAAAGCTATTGCATAATTAGTCTGAATATTATATAATACGAAATGCTTACAAATTGCGGTTGTGGCGGAATCGGCAGACGCACCATCTTGAGGGGGTGGCGAGCTACGCTCGTGTGGGTTCAAATCCCACCAACCGCACCAAAACAGTACATAACGAACATCTTAGATAAGATGTTTTTTTGTTGCTTAATATATCAAAAACTAAGTAAAAATAAAAATTTTTGCTTGTGGGAGCGGCGAGCTGCGTTCGTGTGGGCGTGAGTCTATCAAACAGCACCAACAAATAGCACATAGCAAAACATCTGATAACGGATGTTTTTTTGTTGTTTAAAATATCAAAAACTAAGTAAAAATAAAAATTTTTACTTGATGGGGCGGCGAGCATTGTCGCGTCGGCGGGAGTCTATCAAACTCGGCTAAAATAGTACATAACATAAACATCTTAGATAAGATGTTTTTTTGTTACCTGATATTATCAAAAACTAAGTAAAAATAAAAATTTTTGCTTGATGGGGGCGGCGAGCTACGCTCGTGTGGGCTGCCATCCCACCAACCGCACCAGAAAAGTACATAGCAAAACATCTTAGATAAGATGTTTTTTTTATTGTTTAAAATATCAAAACTAAGTAAAAATAAAAATTTTATATAAAAAACATTTTATTTATTTTTTCAACTATACAAATATGATCTTCAAATTTGCTTTTATCAGGAAATGAATTATAAAAATTTTCTGCAGTATCACATAAAGCTTCGCACAAATATTTAATATCAATTATTGCTGTAAAGGTATTTGTGCCATCAGCATTTCTGTCTTTTATGTAGTTAAAGCAATAAGAATTTTTAATAAAACTTGGCATTTTTAGCTTAAAGTAATCGACATTAATATTTCGTTTTTTATCTGAAACATTAAAAGTTCCATTATGAAGGAATCTACATCTTAAAGAGTAGCATACTTCGCCAGTAAATTCAGCTTCTTCATATTCCTCGCAAGCAACACGGAATACATGAAGATATTTATTTACCCAATTTACATATAACGTTCTATTTCCAACGTTAGTATTTGCTTCTACTTGACTGCAAATATCTGGTAATGTTAGCGCTAATGCCAGTGCTGATAAATATGAATCATGCTTAAGGGCTGAACGAATATCATTAATTTTTGTAAGCATATTATTCTCCTTAAATATAAATAATTAGATTTATAATTTATATTGTAACAATTGCTATAAACCATGTAAATATTACTTTAACAAATTAATTATATTATTGATTTAAATAATTATTTAATTTATAATTTTATTATTGTAATTATTTCAACAATATAATGCGAAAAAGTGTTCTAAACGCTATCCCATCAACCCCGGACAAAAGATAACACGCAATGTCGGGAAGTGTTTTTTGCGGTTTGATATACTACTCTCACAGCGGGAGGTGACAGGCATGGAATGGATGGAGTCAATAAGCAGGGCAATCGGATATATTGAAGACCACATCACCGAGGAAATTTCCATTGACAGTATCTCAAAGCAGGTCAGCATTTCACCCTTTTATTTTCAGAAGGGGTTTAGCTTGCTTTGCGGTCTTACCGTCATGGAATACATTCGCAAACGCAGACTCGCTCTTGCCGGCAGTGAGCTTATCTCTACCGACGCGAAGGTGATTGATGTAGCTTTGAAGTATGGTTACGATTCGCCCGACAGTTTTACGAAGGCTTTCACCCGTTTTCATGGAATGACGCCTGCCATGGCGCGTAAGGAAGGCGCAACGCTAAAATCTTTCGCCCCGCTGAAAATCAAAATTTCATTGGAGGGTGGTTATCTTATGGATTACAAAATTACGCAAAAGGACAGCTTTACCGTACTCGGCGCTGTGAGAAGATTCAAATACGACAATGCGAAAGCGGAAATTCCGAAGTTTTGGGGCGAACACTTTGCCGCGGGCAACGGCAAATACGTTTGCGGTATATACGGAATAAGCTATGATGAAAACATGACGGGTGATGTGTTTGAATACCTTATTGCCGACAATTACAATCCGGCGATTGAAGTACCTGACGGCTTTGTCACAAAAATTATACCCGCGCACACCTGGGCTGTTTTTCCCTGCAAAGGCACTATGCCGAAAGCCGCGCAGAATGTAAACAACAAAATTTTCACCGAGTGGCTTCCCGCCTGCAAGGAATATGAAATTGCCGCGGGTTACTGTATTGAGTTGTATGACGATCCGAATAAATATCCCGGCGGAATACAAGATGAAAATTACTATTCCGAGATGTGGATTCCCGTTAAGAAAAAAGCGTAAGATTTTATTCAGCTAGTATAAAAAAATAACTCCTTACTGCCATATTAGCGGCGAGGAGTTATTTTTATTGTATTGTTGCGTTTTGCTGCTATAAAATATTTTCGACAATATAATGAAAAAGTGTTTGCTTGCAAACAAATTTATATTAGTATATTCTTATAATGACTAAAAATATGGCTTCGGAAAAGAACATAAGTAAATAAGAGGATAAATTTAAGAGTAAAAAATCAGGAGGTAAACAAGGTGGTTAAAATTGCTGTAATTTATGCGACAAAAACCAATCACTCAAAAAAATTAGCCCAAGCAATCGCATCTGCGTTAAACATTGAAGCTCAGAACATAAAAGAAAATCCCATATTAAAAGGCATAGATATGATTTTTATAGTCGGAGGTATTTATGGCGGCGTAAGCATGCCGGAATTAATTGAGTATGTAAATAAAATTGATGAGCAAACGCTAAAACACGCAGCGCTTGTAACCAGCTGCGCTTCAGGTAAACAAATGCAAACCGTAGTGCGCAGCATACTTGAAGAGAAAGCAGTAAAAGTACTTGATGAGTTTGTATGTAAGGGTAACTTTTTATTCGTGTCGGCAAAACATCCGAATTCTAATGATTTAAAAGAAGCGGCAGATTTTGCTTTGAAAATAGCAAGTTCGAATATATAGTCTAATGAAATCAAATAAATTAAATCATATTTTATAATGTTATTATCTTTATATAAAAATTTTTTCGACAATATAATGCGAAAAATGGTTTTATTTAAAATAATTTTATATTAGTATATTCTTATAAAACCACAAAGTTTAAAGGGGGCACGGCTATGAGACAAGAAATTGAAGCATTTGATTATGCTAATGATATTTTAAAAGCGGTGAAAACAGGAGTTTTGCTTACAACAAAAGCGGACGATAAGGTAAACTGCATGACTATTTCGTGGGGTATGCTTGGAATTGAATGGGGAAAACCCATATTCACGGTTTTTATAAGAGAAAACCGACATACAAAAAGCCTGCTTGATAAAAACGGCGAATTTACAATAAGCGTGCCTTACGGCGAATATGATAAGAAAATATTAAATTTTTGCGGAACAACATCAGGACGCGATACTGATAAAATAAAAGAACTGGACTTAACGCTTGTGACACCTTCTGTAATATCAGTCCCCGCGATAAAGGAGCTGCCCTTAACTCTTGAGTGCAAAGTTATTTATAAACAAAAACAGGATGAAAACGCCGTAACACAAGAAAATAAAATTAAATATTACCCGCAATATGTTGACGGCTTTTTCTGTGGCGCGAACAGGGATTATCACACTGCCTATTACGCAGAGATTGTAAGCGCGTATATTATCAAGTAATACGCATAGGTTTATAAGTTTAAATAAATAATGTGTATTTAGTGTGAAAGAACATCTTTACTCAAAGATGTTTTTTTGTTAAATATTTACGACGTTAAAATCAGATTGACACTTGCTAGGTTATCGTGTAGTATTTTACGTAAATGACAAAGCTTAATAAAAACTTAAATGAATTTTTGGAAATGTTTCAGCTAAATTATGCTGCAAAAGGTGATAATTATAATGTCAGACAATGAAAAAATTAAAAGATTTGATTTAAATAAAAGACCACACAAGCCGCTTTTTCTGCTTATGCCTGTTATATGGATGATGTGCTTTCCCGATTATTGGATAAGAAGAGCGAAAATAAAAAAAGAAGATATGGAAGGTATAAAGCCTCCGTTTCTTATGCTGTGCAACCACAACGCATTTCTGGATTTTAAAATAGCTTCCGTTGCGGTTTTTCCGTACCGCACTAATAATGTAGTCGCGGTTGACGGATTCATTAAACGCGAATGGCTGTTAAGGGCAGTAGGATGCCTTGTAAAACGTAAATTTACAAACGATATTTCGCTCGTGAAAAATCTTCTCAGAGTTATACAAAATAAAAATATAGCCGTGCTGTATCCCGAAGCGAGATATTCTTTGTGCGGAACAAACGCGGTTCTGCCAAAATCGCTTGGAAAGCTTGTTAAACTGCTGGGCGTAGATGTAGTTACTTTTATATGCCACGGACATCATATAAACTCGCCGTTTTGGAACCTTGGCAACCGAGGAGTAAAAACTACTGCCGAGATGAAGCTTTTAATACGGGCGCAGGATCTTGATAAGCTTACCGCCGATGAAATAAACGACAAAATAAATGATGCTTTTATATATGACGATTTCGCGTGGCAGAAGGAAAACGGCGTAAAAATAATTGATGCCAACCGCGCCGAGGGGCTGCATAAAGTATTATATCAATGTCCTGCGTGCGAAACGGAATATCAAATGGATTCTAAAGGGAATGAGATTTTTTGCAAAAGCTGCGGCAAAGTATGGGAAATGACGGAATTTGGCGAACTCAAGGCTAAAAACGAAATAACGGAGTTTTCGCATATACCCGATTGGTACGAATGGGAGCGGGAGCAGGTAAGAGCGGAAATAGAGCGGGGCAGATATAATTTCTATGATAAAGTTATAGTGCGCTCTCTCCCGAATTCAAGCGGTTACATAGATTTAGGCATTGCCGATTTTGTACATAATATGGACGGATTTTTAATAAAAGGCGAGTATAACGGCAAACCTTATAAAATGGAAAAAAGCCCGCAGTCGCTTTATTCATGCCATATTGAGTATGAGTATTTGGGTAAATACGGAGATTGCGTAGATATTAACACACTTGACGATACGTATTATTGCTATCCGCAGGGTGATAGCTTCAGCGTTACAAAAATTGCGCTCGCGACAGAGGAAATGTATAAGTATTACACGGAAAACAGCGAAATAATACAGTATGCGCTGAAGACTCAAATTGTGTAAAGTAGGAGATATAATATGAGTTTGCTTGA
>JAAZOI010000110.1 GCA_012797825.1 Eubacteriaceae bacterium
TACGTTATGCGCAACGGGTCGGGAGTAGTCTATCGTAAAATCGAAGACACGTTCGGAAAAACTTTAAGCGAAGAAGACACAAGAAATCTTGCGACGCTGATATGCTACCCGAGGCTGATGATTGAAAAAGTACAGTCTGAAGGCGCTAACATGGAAGAGTTTTACGGAATAATGTTAAGACGGCTTATACAGATATGCATTGTGGCCAGCAGCAAATACAGCCGCTCAAAAGTAAACAGGGCGCTTCCGAAAAATTTTTCATACATAATAAACGAGCTTTTATACCATGATTACGGGTTTAATTTAAACAGAAAGGCGTATTACGAGCAGATTATTGACAGCATAATTGATCTTGATTTAGCGGACGAGCTTATAGAAGAGCTGAGTATGCTTATACAAAGATTTACTATTGACCATCTGCATATTCTGGGGGATATATACGACAGAGGCTCAGGCTCTCATTATGTTATGGATTGCTTAATGCAGCATCATTCAATTGACATACAATGGGGAAACCACGATATATTATGGATGGGGGCCGCAGCAGGCAGCAAAGCCTGCATTGCTTGCGCCGTGAGGATATGCCTGCGATACGCAAACACTTCAATACTGGAGGACTGCTACGGAATTAATTTGCTGCCGCTTGCTTCACTTGCGATGGGTTATTACGCCGATGATGAGTGTGAACAGTTCGCACCGAAGATTACGACTGAAATACCTGATATTGACGAAGACTTAATGGCAAAAATGCATAAAGCGATAAGCATTATACAATTTAAGCTTGAAGGACAAATGATAAACAGGAACCCTGAGTATGATATGGAAAGCAGGAAGATGCTTGATAAGATTGATTATATTAATTATACCATTAAGATACAGGACGGCGTTTACGAATTAAACGACAAAAACTTTCCGACGGTAGACGCAACTGATCCGTACAAGCTTAACGACGATGAGCAGAGGGTTATTGACCTTTTGCAGAAAGCATTTACTGGCAGCGAAAAATTGCAGGCACATATAAGATTTATGTACTCAAAAGGCGGAATGTATTTAAAATATAATGATAATTTAATATTCCATGCCTGCATTCCGATGACTAAAGACGGAAAATTCAGGGAAGTGGCGCTTGACGGAAAATTGTATAAAGGCAAAGAACTTATGGACATGATGGACTTAAAAGCAAGAGCGGCATATTTTAATTCGGATGAATACAGCTCGGACTTTTTATGGTATTTATGGTGTCATAAGGATTCTCCGCTTTTCGGCAAAGACCAGATGACTACTTTTGAAAGATATTTTATTGATGATAAAGAGGCGCATAAAGAAAATTCCGATCCTTATTTTAAATGTGTTGACGATGCGGATGTCGCGCTGTATGTTTTAGAAGAGTTCGGCCTTCCCGAAAACGAAAGTCATATAGTAAACGGTCATATTCCCGTAAAAGTTAAATCGGGCGTAAGTCCGATAAAAGCAGGCGGCAGAGTATTGCAGATAGACGGCGGGTATTCCAGAGCTTACCAGCCGACTACAGGGATTGCAGGATTTACGCTTATTTATAATTCTTACGGCCTTACACTTGTAAGCCATGAGCCGTTTGATTCTATAGAAAAAGTAATAAAAGAAGGAGTTACTATTCAGTCTACGAATAATTTAGTAGAAGAAGTATCAAAACGCAAAATGGTTGCCGATACGGATACAGGCAAAGAGCTTCTGATAAAAATAAGATATTTAGAAATGCTCGTTTGTGCTTATAAAAACGGCTATTTGAAAGAAAAATTATTAACCTGATTATATAATTAAACATAACTTAATAAATTATTTATATTGTAAAATTAAAATCCCAGGAGGTTTGGATGAAGTCTAAGACAAAAAAGAAAATAATAATTATAATTGCGGCAATTGCAATATTATTGTTTGTTGTTTTCGGATTAAACGGTTTTTATATTAATTTTATATGGTTTAAAAATCTTGGGTATCTGCAGGTATTCCTAAAAGGCTTAATTACTAAACTTAAGATAATAGTGCCTTTGTTTATAGTGCTTGCGATTGGGATTTATCTGCTTCTTATAAGAGTTGAAAAAAGCTCTCCTAAAGGCGTATTAAAAATAGCGCAAAGCGACAGGGAAATAAGAAGGAAGAAAAGAATAAGATTTTTTATATCAATTGCAGTATCATTTATAGCCTCATTGTATGTTGTAAATGTTATTTGGTATAAACTTCTTGAGTATATATCAGCTACTGATTTTGGTACAGTCGATCCTATTTTTAATAAGGAAATTTCGTTTTATGTTTTTAAAATTCCGTTTTACAGCGAGTTATTAAATATCGCGTTTTTCTTATTATTGCTATCGGCTATCATTACCATTTTATACATGGCATATTTATATGCGAAAAATTTGGGAACCGGCATGTTCGCACCGGGAGAAAATGCAATATTTGAAGTAAAATCAATACTGAAAAAAATATGGGAGGTTGCGTCTAAATATATAATAGTTTTTGTATTTATACTCTTTATATTGATTTCAGTGTCATTTTACTTAAAAAGGTTTGATTTGCTGTACTCGACCAGAGGTGTGGGCTATGGAGCAAGCTATACAGACGTTAAAATTATGCTTCCTCTTTACTGGGGATTAAGCGGACTTAGCATATTGGGCGCTTTTGGAATAATTATATTCGGCATAAAGGGAAAAATAAGAAATTTAATTGCAATACCTGTGCTATTAATAGCAGTTGGAGTGCTTGGAAACGTTGCGGCTTTTATTGTAGAAAATTATATAGTACAGCCGAATCAATACAACAAAGAGCTGACGTATATGCAATATAATATAGATTTTACGAGAAAAGCTTATAATATTGAAAATGTTACTGTAAAAGAATTTAACACGACACAGGATATTGACTCAAAAACAATAGCAAATAACCCGATAACCATTAATAATATCCCGATAAACGATGTTAATCCGACTCTTGATATGTATAATTCTTTGCAGGGCATACGACAATATTATGTTTTTAATGATATTGATGTCGACAGATATTATTTTAACGGAGAGTACAGACAGGTATTTGCAGGGGCGAGAGAAATAAATATAAATAATTTGGCTGACAATGCCAAGACTTGGATTAACCAGCATTTGAAATATACCCACGGATTCGGGCTTGCAATATCCCCGGTAAACGAAGTTACCAGCGTAGGGCAGCCCGCACTTGCTCTTAAAGATATTCCTCCGACGACAACTATTCCCGAGCTGACAGTTTCTGAGCCCAGAATTTATTTTGGAGAAGAAGCTGATTCATATGCTATTGTCAATACAAAGACTGACGAATTTGACTATCCGCAGGGGGATAATAACGCAGAAACGCAATATAAAGAAAATGCGGGATTATCGCTTAAAGGGTATAACAGAGTTGCATTTGCCATAAATCAGGGAACGGTAAAAATACTGTTGTCAACAGATATCACTTCCGACAGCAAAATATTAATAAGAAGAAATGTAATGGAGCGGGTAAAAGCGCTTGCGCCGTTTTTGAGTTATGACAATGATCCTTATATGATAATTGCAGGCGGCAAGCTTTATTGGATTGTTGAGGGCTACACTACAACCGGTAAATATCCGTATTCGCAGCCTTACAGCAGCGCCTCATCTGTAAATTACATGAGAAATTCGGTTAAAATAGTAGTAGACGCTTATACGGGAAAAGTAGATTTTTATCTTGTAGATAAAAACGACCCGATTGCGAATACCTATAATAAAATATACAACGGTATATTCAAACCAATTGAAGAAATGGATAAGCAGATATTTGCGCATATTAAATATCCTGTAGAATATTTCAATGTCCAGGCTGAAATTTACAGAACATACCATATGACAAACCCGCAGGTTTTTTACAATAAGGAAGATCAATGGGAAGTAGCGACTCAAATTTACAGCACAAGCACCGAAGCTCAGCCCGTAAAATCGTCTTATACAATAATGAAACTTCCGGACAGGCAAGAAGAGTTTTTATTAATGCTTCCGTTTACGCCGAGAGGAAAAGACAATATGATTGCTTGGATGGCCGGAATGAGTGACGGCAATGAATACGGCAAGCTTATAGTATACACGTTCTCTAAACAGTCTTTGGTGTACGGTCCGATGCAAATGGAAAAAAGGATTGATCAGGATGCTATTATAGCTCCTCAGCTGACGCTTTTAAATCAGCAGGGCAAAGGGCTGATAAGAGGCAATTTAATGACTATACCCA
>JAAZOI010000111.1 GCA_012797825.1 Eubacteriaceae bacterium
CCCGCCTTTTACCCTTACGTTGTTCCAAAGGTAATCGGTCTGCATCATGGTTTTGACTACCTGCATAACGCCTGAATATTCATATCCCGCTTTATTAAAGTCGTACGCCCTTCCGTCGTAGGCCACGTCTGTAGACATAATAAGCCCCTCGTTTTTATTTTCATATTCATATGATAATTTGACTTTGGGATCGTTATTGTCGCATGATTTAAAATATTTCTTAACAAAAGGAATTATGGTATCATTATGTTTATTATCAAGCGCAAGCAGTATTTCCACATTTGCATCATTAAATATTTGATTGTATATCTGCGTCATTTCAGATACAGCTTTTTCAAAACTTCCTTCAAAGTTCTGATATAAATCGCTTATAAAATCATAATATTCAAGCCCGTGCATATATTCGCCCAGCGCCGCGGCGGTATTTAAATACGAATTTAATCTGTTTGCAAGCACGGTGCGCGCGCTGTATATTATTTTGTTTTTCTCCTGCATTACTTCTTTGGCGACTACTTCATAAAGTCTTTTTTTATCGTCAAATAAGCTGTTCTTTATTATTTCGTTAAGCAGCTCCATAGCTTTTTCTTTTTTTTCATAAAAGAAACGAATGTTAAGATTAATCTGCGGTCTTGCGTCATTAGTGCGCAAGTCTTTATTGACAATGGCCTCAAAGTCAATTCCGCCCGTGTTAATTCTTATCGCGTTGTCAAGCTTGTCAAAGGAGTAGTTTTTTGTAGCCATTTCCGTAAGGCAGGAAGACAGCAGATTTGCGTAATGGTATTTTGAAATGTCAAGTTCGCTTATGTCGTAGTACGCTGACACATACACAATATCCTGCGTCGTATCGTTATATACAAACACGTTATCATGCTTTTCAAGCGTTTTTTTCTGCGGATTAGTAATATCAGAAACCGGCAGTACGGGTATTTTTTTCAGGTTTTCCTTTGTGTCGGGCTCATTTTGAATTTCTATAAGCTTGTTGGTTTCATCATAAATCTGCTTAATCTCTTCAGCAGAAAGGCTTTCTTTTTTATCTTTTAACTGCTTAATTATACTTTCTTCCCTATCTTCCGAAATGCCTTTTTTAGGTTTTAAAATAACGGAAGTTTTATGATTATTTTCTAAAATATACTGTTTAATAAGATTTTCAAAATAACCGTTATGCGCTGACGCTTTTATTGTATCAAGGTTCTGTTTATACGCAAGCACCGCCTGAGGCTGGCTTCCGTACAGCATCGAATCAAGAATTTCCAAGTTATAATTCAGTCCTTTGGGTATAGTGGAATTGTCAACATCTTTAATAGAAAATTCGTACATATTAATGGATGCGTCAATAAGCTCTGCTTCTATTCCGTTTTTTACTAAAGAAGCAAGAGTATTATCAAGCATTGCAAAAAACTTATTATCCGAGCCGTCTTTCATATCGCGTCCGATAAACATCAATGTATAATAGTATAAATCCGTTTCATAATGGCCTTCTATTTCCTTGCCTATCTTAGCGTCGTTAAACGCTATTTTTAATGGAGAGGAAGGATAATTGACAAGCAGTTTTTCAAGTATTTCAAAGCTCATACGCAGAAGCGGATCGCCTGCACAGCCGATGTTATAGGCTATAGCATAAATTTCTTTTTCTTTGTCGCCTTCCTGCTGAGTTATCGGATAATACTTTACAATGTCAGTATGCGCCGATATGTCTTTCTGAACGGGAATGTTATCTATTTTTTGGCTGTATTCAAATTTTCTTAAATACTCGTTGTTTAAATACGCGAGATGTTTTTCAATATCCATCTTACCGTACAAGTAAATTATGCTGTTGGACGGGTGGTAATATTTTTTATGAAAATTAATAAAGCCTTTGTACGTAAGAGTAGGAATTTCTTCGGGCTTTCCGCCTGAGGAATATTTGTACGTTGTATCGGAATACAGCGTTTCAAATATAGTATCTATCATAATTTCATCGGGGTTGGAATACGCGCCCTTCATTTCGTTATACACAACGCCGTTGTATTTTAAATCATCAGCCTCGTTTTCAAGATGATAATGCCAGCCTTCCTGCATATAAACATATTCGCTGTCGTAAATCCTCGGATTAAGCACTCCGTCAAGGTATACGTCTATAAGGTTTAAAAAATCTTTGTCGTTCATGCTTGCTACGGGATATATAGTTTTATCCGGGTAAGTCATAGCGTTTAAAAACGTTTTTAAAGAGCCTTTTAACAGTTCAACAAACGGTTCTTTTAGAGGATATTTTTTGGAGCCGTTTAAAACGCTGTGCTCTATAATATGGGCAACTCCCGTGTTGTCATATACCGGTGTTTTAAAAGCTATGGAAAAAACTTTGTTATCATCTTCATTTGATAAAAAAACCAAATCGGCTTTGGTTTTCATATGACTGAAGTAATACAAAGTCGCCTCTATTTCCTTTATTTCGCTTATATCCTTTAAAATAAAACCTTCATATATTTTGTCTTTAACTAACATTATTTAGCTCCTTATTTTTGATTTTGCTGTTCGATATTTTTTAAGTAATTATACAGCTCTTCCTCTTTGCCTATTTTTTTTGGCTTGTAATATTTCTTTCCTTCCGCGCCTTTGGGCAGATAATTCTGAACAACGTACCCGCCTTCATAATCGTGCGGATACTTGTAATCTTTTCCGTAGCCGAAAGCCTGCTTGTTTTTATAGGAAGAATCCCTTAAATGTATCGGCACAGTCGTGTCAATGC
>JAAZOI010000112.1 GCA_012797825.1 Eubacteriaceae bacterium
CATTTTAAAATTAAAGCCGCAACACCTGCGTTAAAAGAAGACGCCGCTAAAAATAAAGGCACAAAAATTATTGTAAGCGAACTATTTTTTAATCTTCCGGCAAGGAAAAAACATCTTAAAAATTTTGATTACGAAATAAGACAAATAACGTCTCTTATAGAGCAGATGGCAATTATAAACTGCGATATATCTTTTTCGCTTAAAATAAACAACGCAACAAGAATATTTACGTCGGGAAATTCCAAATTAAAAGAAACAATATATGAAATATACGGAAAAGATTTCACATCAAAGCTAATAGATTTTAATTACGAACAATCTCCGCTGTACGCAAGCGGTTATATTTCCGACCTCGGTGCAAAAAGCAGAGGAATAAAAATAATTTCAGTAAATAAAAGGCTTGTATCCTCCAAAACAATATACGCCGCCGCTAAACAGGCGTATGAAGAATTAATAGGGCAGGGAGAAGGCGCAGGGGATTATATACTGAACATAACACTTCCTTACAATATGGTTGATGTTAACGTTCATCCTTCTAAAGAGGAAGTTCGTTTCGCAAATGAGACGCTTATCTTTATGCTTATAAAAAACGCCGTAAAAGAAGCGCTGTCTTCAATGAAGATAAACCCAGTATTGAATAAAATATTTTTAAATCTGGATGATGAAAAACAAGACGTAGAAGAGCCTATACAGGAAAAGTTCGCGAATTTTAATTCGTATAAATCGGCCGAGGCTATGGCTTATATAACGGATATAGAAGAAGTAACAGAAGATGATGCCGACACGGCAGCTGTATACAATACCGAAAAATTAATAAGTTATGAATACATACAAAAGCCTTCTTATGAAGCAATAATAAATGATGAAGAAATATATAAAACTTCATCATCAGGCATAGATAAACAAGAGCTCAAAACACTTACAAGCCTTAAAATTTCCGGGCATATATTTAACAGATACATAATACTGCAAGGCAAAGACTGTGTTTATTTAATAGACCAGCACGCGGCTCACGAAAGAATAATATACGAATTGCTTATGGACGATTTATTAAAAGACAGCGCAAGACGTCAGATACTGCTTGCGCCCGAGGAAATTTTACTATCAGCATCTGATATGCTGTTAGTAAAAGAAAACGCCGATATTTTAGATAAAATAGGTTTTGAAATTGAATTTTTATCAGGCGGCATAAAAGTAATTTCTGTGCCGATAATAGCTTCAGAGCCTCAGAATACGCAGATGCTTATAACAATTATTGACGGTATAAAAAATGATGATGCAGAGGCGGTAAAAGACAGAAACGATTATTTAATAAAAAAAGCATGCAAAGCCGCAGTAAAATCAGGCCGGGTGCTTAACGATATGGAAATCCGCAGGCTGATATCAGACCTAATAAAAACAAAAACTCCGTTCATATGCCCTCACGGAAGGGATATAATAGTAAAAATGAAAAAATCTTTTATCGACAGCCTTTTCGGGAGATAGTCATGGATAAAATAATTATAATAGCAGGTCCCACCGCTTCGGGAAAAACTGCTCTTAGTATAGCTCTTGCCAAGCGTTATAACGGTGAGATAATAAGCGCCGACTCAATGCAGGTATATAAGGGCATGAACATAGGCACTGCGACGCCCGATGAAGCCGAGACGGAAGGTATAAGACATTATCTTATAAATGAACTTGAACCGGATGATGAATACAATGTCGCTGTTTTTATTAAAAAAGCAAGGCAGTATATAGACGAAATTATTTCCCGGGATAAAATCCCGATTTTAGTGGGCGGAACAGGATTATATATAGACGCTTTATTGTATGGATATAATCTGGGAAATAGAAACGAAAATGCAGAAATTAAAAAAGAGCTTGAAGAAAAGCTTGATAAATTCGGTGCGGAATATATGCACAACCTGCTTTACGAGCTTGATCCTACTGAAGCCGAGAAAATCCATAAAAACAATACTAAACGAGTTTTGCGCGCTCTTGAAATATATTATTCTGAAAACAAGGCAAAGTCGCAAAGTGTAAAAAAATCCTCCGCCGTATACAATGCTGCATATATCGCACTTACTTACGAACCGAGAGAAGTTTTATATGAGCGAATTAATAGAAGAGTTGACATAATGTTTGACTCGGGACTTTTGGAAGAAGCTAAAGAAATTTACGATAAAAAATACGATAAAAGTCTTCCTGCTATGCAGGCAATAGGGTACAAAGAGCTGTTTGAATATTTTGACGGCAAAATTAATTTAGAGAAGGCTAAAGAGCTTATAAAACAAAGAACACGCAATTATGCGAAAATACAGCTTACATGTTTTAAAAACAACGCATATGTTAAATTCTTTACAGTAAATTCATTCGATACATTCGGCAAATTATTTGTCACTGTACGCGAATATATAAATGAGAGGCTAAAAATATAAATGGAATTATTCACAAGTTACGGCATAAGTAAAAATATTATTGATTTTGTACAAAACTCAGAAGAAGCTCTTAATAATAAATTCAAAGAGCTTGATGAGATACTTTTATACAATCAGCTTAAAGTTCTTTCATCTTTTAAAAAGAATAAAGTTTCCGAAAGACATTTTATGCAGACAACGGGTTACGGCTATAGCGATGACGGAAGAGAGATAATAGACAAAGTGTACGCCGATGTGCTCGGCGCTGACGGCGCAATGGTGCGAAGCCAGTTTTTTTCTGGCACTCACGCTATAGTAACCTCTCTTTTTGGAGATTTAAGGCCCGGCGATACGCTCTTAAGCATAACAAACGCTCCGTACGCCACAGTTAAAACCGCCATATCATCAAAAAAAGCCTCAGGCACGCTTTCCGAGTTTAAAATAAATTACAAGCAGATAGATTTAACTTCTGACGGAGAAATTGATATAGAGGCTGTTAAAAAGGCAATAGATTCAAATGTAAAAATGATTTACATTCAGCGTTCCACAGGCTATGACAACCGAAAGGCTATAGGCATCACCGAAATTAAAGATGCTATAATTGAAATAAGAAAAATTAATAGCGATATTGTTATATTTGTAGATAACTGCTATGGAGAATTTATTGAAAAACTTGAACCGACACAAATTGGTGCTGACCTTATAGCGGGAAGCCTTATAAAGAACATCGGGGGCGGCATAGCGCAGAGCGGCGGCTATATAGCAGGCAAGGCTGAGCTTGTGAATATGTGCGCGCAAAGGTTGAACACTCCCGGCGTAGGATTAGATTCCGGCGCAAATTTCGGACAAAACCGCAATATTCTTCAGGGCTTGTTTTTAGCTCCTAAAATTACAAATCAGGCAATTAAAAACGCGATGCTTATGGGGCATTGCTTTAAAAGGCTCGGATATAAAATATTTCCCGATACAGATGATAAAAGAAGCGACATAATACAGGCGGTCTGCTTTGATACTAAAGATAAGGTAGAGCTTTTCTGCAAAGCGGTGCAGGAAGTTTCGCCTATTGACAGCCATGTCACGCCGTACGCGTGGGATATGCCGGGATATGATACTGATGTTATAATGGCGGCGGGATGTTTTATTGCCGGCTCCAGCATTGAAATGAGCGCGGACAGCCCTTTAACGGAGCCTTATACAGTGTATTTTCAGGGCGGGCTTACATACGAGCACGGTAAACTTGCGGTAATGAATATACTTGGAAAACTTAATTTGGTATAATCAATTATATTTAATCAGATAATTTGAGATATTTTTATATCTCTTTTTTTATTCGCAGCAGTCAAATTCTAAGAATGTATCCGGAAATAGCGGGAAATATCAATAACCCTAAAAGGTGAATAATACTTTTATCATCACCCCGATTGCGTAATTTTAAAACGCCTGTATATCATCTCAAAAAGGG
>JAAZOI010000113.1 GCA_012797825.1 Eubacteriaceae bacterium
CTTGATTTTCGTTATTATTTTCATTGTCTTTATTCTTGTAAATTTTCTTTTTTCTGTTCTTAATAATTATTCTCACTATTAAATAAACTATAAACGCCGCAGCTGCAAACGGAAGTATTCTGAATATCAGCAGGCATATAAACGCGAAAAATTTTAAAAGCGCATTTGATGAATTTATCAAAGCCGATTTTATTTTCTGACCTATTTCCAAAAACGGATTAACAAGTGAATTTTTGCTTACATCTTCGCTGATGCTCATTTGTATAGTAGAATACTCAATTGACCTGTCATAATTTTTCAGCATACTTTCATTTTGCGAAATAAGAGTATTAACTCTTGTAAGTTCATTTTCAATTTGAATAAGTTCGGATACTGTCTTTGCTTTATTATATAATTTTAAAAGATTTTCTCTCTGCTCTTTTAATTGTTCTATTGTTGACACTAAATCATTATATTCATAAGTTACATTGGTCGCGTATGTTGTATAATATTCTACTTTACCCAACTTTTGCAGCGCGGCGTTGATATCCGCAAACTTTTCTGCCGGTACTCTTATCGTGAACGTACTCGTATAATATTCATTGCTTCCGTTTTTTGAGATGTTTTTATCTTCATTTTGTATAAACGAATTGTTCTGTTTTACAATACCTAATATACTTTCTCTTGCGGAATCGTAATTTTGAACCTGAAGCACCATGCTTGAGTTGTAAATAATTTTATCGGGCGCAAGCTGTAAATCGTTTGAAACATTATTTTTAGAATCGCTTACGGTATTGTCTGTACCGGATTCGTCCCTTACTTCTCCGCTTTTTTGCCCGTCAGACTGAAAGCTCGGCGAAGAGGAGGTGCCATTGGTGCTTCCTGTTAATTGATCGAAACCGTTAAATAAACCGCCTGCAAATGAAGCGTATATAAACACTCCGAGTAAAAATACGGCGGCATAAGATGCGAATTTTTTTATGAAATTCTTATTTAAATAATTTTTTTTCTTTTTCATTGTAATGTCCTCCAAAGATAAATTACTTTTATATAAAATCTCATTTATGTTAATATCTGCATCAGGCAAGCTTTGACCGTATTTTTTTATATCGTTTATTATTTTAACGGTATTTTCGTATTCTGTTTTACATAAAGGACAAGCGTTTATATGCGATATAAAATTCTCCGCATCTTTATCGCTTAACAATCCGTCAATATATTTATGCATTTTGCTATTAATATCACTGCAGTTCAAAACTTTCCCTCCTTGCCTAAGTATTCGGTATTATAAATCAGTTCCTTAAATTTATCGCGCGCTCTGTACAGCCTTACTCCTACATTTGACGGCGATATACCTAAAAACTCTGATATTTCATCGTAAGAATATTCAAGCATATCTTTTAAAATAATAATTTCACGTTCATCAGGCGCAAGCAGCATTAAATATTGCGATATATCTTGTTTCATCTCAGTTTGCGTATACGCATTATTTTCACTTACGAATTCTAAATCGGCATAAGGCTCAAAAATATTATTTTTAAAGCAGTCTTTTGCACAATTAACGGCTATTTTATAAAGCCATGATGATATTTTGCTCTCATCTTTTAAGCTGCCGAGATTAATGTAAGCTTTTATAAGACAATCCTGCAATATATCCTGAGCTAAGTTAAAATCTTTAGTATAAGCGCACAGAAACTTATACAACTTGTTTATCTGCGGACCGACAAGCTCATCAAACTTTTCGTTGGATTCTTGTTTGTTCTTTATCAGCTTCATTTTATCCTCTTAATAAATAGACATTATTATTTTGAATTTTATTACACGGAATTTAAAAATATTATAATATTTAGACAAAATAAATTAAATGTATATTTTTTAAAATAAAAAAAGCTGAAAACATAAACGCCTCAGCTTTTATTGAATTAATGATTCTTATTTTTCTGTATTCGCAAGCGCTTTTTTAACATCGCCTTTTATTATTTTATATGCGAAAAATGATGTAGCCGCTGCTAAAATAAGCAATTCAATAATTATAAGGCTTGTACTTAAGTTAAAATGGTTTTTAGAAACTTGATAACAGCCTATAAATACGAATAAAATAAACGCTGCCGCAGATATAAGCTTAATTGTCCGCTCAGGTATTTTTTTGCACATGACTACTCCTATTATTATGCCGATACCGTCAGCTATAAGCATCCCCGTAGTAGTGCCCATTAAAATAAAAATCGGCGTCTGAGGAAACTTTGCCGCAAGAGCGATAGTTGCAAGCTGGGTCTTGTCCCCCATTTCCGCGATGAAAAACGCTATCGCAACGGTAAGTACGGCGCCGAATTTAGTTGGTTTTTTATCTTCGCCGTCAAGCTTATCTCCTCTTATTGTCCAAAGACCGAAAAATATAAAAGAAAGCGCTGCCGCCGCCTGAATAAAAGCCTGCGCTGAATTAAATTTTGTAAAGTAATTTCCTATAACAACAGCCAGCGCGTGATTTAATACGGTTGCTATTAAAACCCCGGCAAGCACTTTAGCCGCTTTATATTTTGCCGCAAATGCCATTGCCAGCAGCTGTGTTTTATCGCCCATTTCCGCAAGAACCACGGCTCCTAATGAAAATAAAAAAGCTATCATATTTTGCTGCATATCTTACCTCAAATTATTAATTATAAAAAAATAAAGACTTTCAACATAATCAAACTGATTATATTAAAAGTCTCGTCTCCGTAAACGGCTGCAAAACCAGGCTATAAGCCAGTATGTTGACTTTGCAGAACAACTACTCCCTTTTAAATATTATATCTTATGAGTATAATTTTATAAAAATATTGTACGCAACAAGCGAAACCATAAAAACCACGGCAGAAATTTTAGTAAGCAATGCAAGTTTCGCTTCAAATCCGCGCGCTCTCTTTTTACCGAACAATGTTTCGGCTCCGCCGCCTATTTCACCAAGACCTGCGCTTTTGCCCGGCTGTAAAAGAATGCTCGCTATAAGCACTACACTTGCCAATATGGTTAATATAATCAAAAAATTTTCCACTTCAAAATCCCTCCGATATAACTGAGACTATATTATATCAGAGTAAATTTATAAATACAATAATATTTTTCCATTGCAATTAAAGTTTATTTTATATTTATTCCGATGCAGCCGCCTACAATTCCGGTGGCTATGTATAGAGGAAGTTTTTTTACAAGAATCATTATATCAACAGGTGAAGAAATTATATATGTTATGCCGTTAATTATTATGTACATGCACATAGCAGCTATCAGCCCCATCAGCCAGCCTTTGCTTGAGCTGTTTTTTGAGCATACTATAGCGCTTATAAGAACTCCGATAACTGTTATTGCGTAAAATGAAATATCTATAATATTTTGATTTAGGTCTGCAAAATATAAAACAACCGATAATACAACCAAGAAAAATAGTATAAAAACTATTCCGAAAATTAACGACTTAATTAATTTTGCCAAAGTTCTTCTTTTATTATCAACCATTATTTTCACCATCCTTACATTAAACATTATTATATCGTTATTTAAATTATGCATAAAAAAACAGCGCCGCAATATTGCGCGCTGTTAATTTAATATTATCTTTTTTTATATAAGCCCTCTTCTTATATCATTTTTATGATATTCTATGTGAGCTTTTACCGCATCCTCAACTTTTGTAACGTCTTTTGACTCCAAAACATCTAGCGTCTGTTTAAATAAATCATAAAGCTGCATGCTGTCAACATTAGCGCCCACGCGCATACCCGAATATACCCAGCATCTGTAAAGTCTGTATTGCAAATCCTCTAAATACATATATATAAATTCATTGTCGGCAATATTCCAAATCATATGATGCATTCTGCCGTCAATTTCCATAATAGTCTGAGTATCTTTTAAATTAGCGTTTTCCATTTCTTTTAAAAGCTTTTTAACATTTTCAATATCTTTGCTTTTAACTTTATTTAAAGCAAGTTTTAAATTTATTATTTCCAAAGCTTCTTTTGCGTCAAACAAATCTCTTAACTGATTAATATCAAAAACCGCAACTTGCATTCCTATTTTAGGCAGTGAATAAATCCATTTTTCCTGCTGAAGTCTTCGAAGAGCTTCTCTTACCGGAGTACGGCTCATACCGAATTCGCTTGCAAGCATGCTTTCATTTAAAACTTCTCCCGGAAGATACTGCACATTTATTATTCTCTGTCTCAACACAGTGTATATTTCGTCTACTTTTCCCAATTTATTCATTAAATTCACCAATTAAAATCATTTAGTATACTAATACCGATTTTCAATTATACAATTATTATTTTGATAATACAATAACAGTATTAATTATTATTAAAAATTTTTGCTTTTTTTCACAATATCAAGCAATTCTTTTTTATTGTTTTGAGCTTTTTCTTCAATAACCATGTCAAGAAGTCTATTAAGCGTATTGCCTATTATTTCTCCCCTGATCAATCCAAGACTGATAAGATCGTCTCCGTTTACAGCTAAATCCTTAATACTAAAGCATTCCCCGTTTTTAATTATATCATCAGCTAAATTTTCGATATTTTCATAAATCTTTAATCTTTCTTCGATATACAGCGGATTCTGAGCCTTGGCATCCGCTCTTTTGACTTCCAGCAGAAGCATAAATTCTTCCGCTCCTATTTTATTAAGCCAGCGTTTTACAGATATTTTATCGCACAGTATTTTTGTATCATGATAATAAATCAAATTATATACTCTGCTTATTGTGTTATTATCATATCTTAGCTTTCTCATTGTATCTTGAGCAATTTTTGCGCTTATATGACCGTGATCGCAGAAGCGCTTTTTTACTTCTATAATATTCTCGCATAACGGCTTGCCTAAATCATGAAAAAGCATTGCAAGGCGTAAAACTAAATCCGGTTTTATGCTTGAAACGCTTTTTACTATATGGGTCCATATATCATACGGATGATACGGGTTTTTTTGATCGTAGCCTATCGTCGCTTTTATCTCAGGCACAAAGACTGAGAGCACAAGCGGAAAGTCAAGCAAGATTTTTTCCGCTCCTTCGCTTAATAAAAGTTTGTTCAGTTCTTCTCTTATTCTTTCACCGCTGAGGCCGGCTATCAGTTCTTTATTTTCGTTAATTGCTTTAGATGTTTTTATATCTATATTAAAATTAAATTTCGCCGCAAATCTTAACGCCCTTAATATACGAAGCGCGTCTTCTCTAAACCGAGCCTGACAATTACCGACACATTTAATTACCTTGTTACTTAAGTCCTCAATGCCGGAAAAATAATCAATAAGCCCGTCTTTGTGGTTATAAGCCATTGCGTTTATTGTAAAATCCCGTCTTTTTAAGTCTTCTTTCAGAGATGATACAAAACTTACATCGTCAGGATGCCTATTATCACTATACTTGCCTTCAACCCTGTAAGTGGTGATTTCATAACTTTTTTTATCGCAAACAAGGCTTACGGTTCCGTGTTTAACTCCTGTTTTAATAATTTTATAATCTTTAAAACATTCTATTATCTCATGCGGTTTCGCCTGCGTGCATATATCCCAATCCTGGGGATTTTTCTTTAATATGCTGTCCCGAACGCAGCCTCCAACAATATACGCCTCATATCCGTTTTTATATAACTGATCAATAATATACTGGACTTCTTTCGGTAAATTAATTTTTACCGCGTATATATCATACATTTTATTTTTTAAGGTAACCTCCGTGCAGCCTTTTCACATCGCTTACAATAATTACAGCATCCGGAGCATTAAGCTTTACTTTTTTTAGAGCTTCATTGAGTTTCTTTCGCGGTATATGGAGTATAAGCACTTTTTTATCGTTATTAAACCCATGTCCGTCAAGTACGGTAAGCCCGTATCCTTCTTCTCTTAAATAATGCGCAAGAACCTCTCCCATATCCATGGGTACAATTATTTGTAAGCTTGAAAGCCCTATCGCCAGTTTTTCTTCAATTGTAACACCGACATAATTCCCTATAGCATATGCAAGAGCGTATAGGAATGCTTTAAAATAATTTTGCGAAAGATTGGTGATAATGGAGCTTACGATGAAAATCCACAGTACTATTACGATAAATCCCAAAATTGCGCCTTTTAATTTTTCTCCCCTGTTAATCAAAACAATTCTTATGGTATCAAGCGTGATTTCAATAATTTTACCTATAAAAATTATGCAATATACCAAAATGCTGCTGCCTGACAATAAATCAGCCATAAATTAATACCTCATAAAAAAACAATAATTATTATATGCATTTCTTATTTTGTTAAAAATACATACACTCTTTATGTTTATTAGATAACATATATATAAATGCCGGTAAATTTAATTTTTTGCCGGCATGGTTATATACATTATTATTTTATTATAGGCGACGGTGATGAGTTATAAACTCTTGAGTACGGCGGTACGCCCTGCGTAAGCCAAACGTTGCCGCCTATTATACTGTCATGTCCTATTGTAGTATCTCCGCCGAGTATTGTCGCTCCTGAATAGATTATGACGTTATCTTCTATATTCGGGTGTCTTTTAATGCCTTTAACAGGATTGCCGTTTTCATCCAGTTCAAAGCTTTTCGCTCCAAGCGTTACTCCCTGATAAAGTTTTACGTTATTTCCTATGATGCATGTTTCTCCTATAACAACGCCTGTTCCGTGATCTATAAAGAAATGATTGCCTATAGTCGCTCCGGGGTGAATGTCTATACCGGTTTTTTCATGAGCGTATTCCGTCATAATTCTTGGTATTATCGGTATTTGTTTTATAAACATTTCATGGGCTAATCTGTATATGGCAACTGCCTGTATTGAGGGATAGCTTAGCAGAATTTCTTCCGTATAGCGAGCCGCAGGGTCTCCCTCGTACGCCGCTTTAATATCAGTAGTCAAAGCATTTCTTATTGAAGGAAGACTTGCGATAAAATCAGTAGTTATATTTTCCGCTTTTATAAAGCATTCTGTTTTTTGACACGTACTTTTTTTATCAAGATTGCATTGGTTTGTCAGCACTTTTTTTAATATCTCATGAAGTTTTACCGTCGCGTCTATAATATTGCGGTTTATGGTTTCAAGAATATAAACATCTTCCGTTATTTCCAGTTCATAAACCGTAGGAAACATTGCCGCCATAAGCTCATGGATAAGCTCTATTATTTTATTCTTCATTCCAAATCCGCTTATGCTCTCGCTTTTAAGCTGGATGTTATTTATATTCATCAATTCTTCAGATATATTTCTCGAATTTGTTTTTAAAAAATCATTTAAATTCATAAAATTCTCCATTAATAATAATTAAATATTATATAATTTTATGTTATAATATTCTGAAAGTCAACTTTGATTAATACATATAGATTTTATTTAACTTAAATATAAGGAGCAGCTATGAAAAAGGGCAAAATGATTAAAAATTTATTGCTTAAAATAGTAATATTTTTAGTTGTTATATCACTCGTTTTAGTCTATATTATACCGATTTTAAACTTTTAATTTAAACAAAAGAAGATAGGCATATCTTCTTTTTTTATGTTATTTCATTAAAAACGCAGAGGAAAAGTATGTATATAATTGATATTACAAGAGAAATGTTATCTTCCCTCGTATACCCGGGATCAAATACACCTAAATTAGAGCAGATTAAATCGATATCTGATGGAGATATGTATAACCTCAGTTGTTTTACAAGCGATGTGCATTGCTCAACGCACGCCGACGCGCCTTTACATTTTTTTAGCGGCAGCTGCGACATAGCGTCAATGCCTCTTGAACATTATATAGGAGACTGTTATGTAATAGATGTTAAAAAAGGCATGCTTATGGATGACTATTTAATGCCTAAAATACCTTCTGACGCCAAAAGAATTCTTTTAAAAACAAACGGAAAATCATATTTGTCCGATGCTTGCGCAAAAGCGATTGCGGACAGGGGAATAATCACTATTGGAACAGATGCATTATCTGTTGCGAGCTATGATAATGAATATAACATACATACAATTCTTTTAGGGCAAGAAATAGCAATAATTGAGTCTTTGGATTTGTCA
>JAAZOI010000114.1 GCA_012797825.1 Eubacteriaceae bacterium
ACGTGGGTTCGAATCCCACCTCCTCGGCCATAATAATATAATATTTAACCGTTCGGAGAAGTACTCAAGTTGGCCGAAGAGGCGCCCCTGCTAAGGGTGTAGGTCGGGTAACCGGCGCGAGAGTTCAAATCTCTCCTTCTCCGCCATAGAAAATACTTAAGCCTTTTAAAAAAGGCTTTTTTATTTTATAATATAATTATTATAATCTAATCTTAATAATTACGGTTAATAACATAATTGATATCGGCAAAATAAAGGTGTGAAGTTATATGAATGCTTTTTGGGCAGTAATACCAATTATATTGATAAGATATGTTCCTTTAAGATTTATAAATAAAGAGTCGCTCAGTAGGGCAGGAACGTATGCTCCATTAATCGGAAGAGAAAAAATAGCATATTGGATCTATCAAATCACAACCGCTCTTATGTTATTAAGTTTATTATTATTAAAAATAAAAACTGACTCTTACTTGTTTTTTATAGGGTTGATATTATATATTTCAGGCATTATTTTATATGCATTATCTGTAATAAGTTTCGCTAAACCAAATAACAATGGTTTAAATTTAAACGGGTTATACAAAATATCCCGAAATCCTATGTATGTCAGCTATTTTATTTCCTTTCTGGGATGCGTTTTTCTTACCCGTTCATATATATTATTGATATTATTAATAATATTTCAAATATCGGCACACTTTATAATTCTCTCCGAAGAAAGGTGGTGCATACAAAAATTTAACGATGAATATATGCAATATATGAGAAGAGTAAGGCGATATTTTTGAGAATTGTGTACGATGGTTCAAATCTCTCATTCTTGGCCATTGAAAATAATTAAGCCTTGCATTTGCTTGGCTTTTTTATTTTTATTATATGTGATTTTAATTATTATTCAAAAAAGGCATAATATATTCTATTGAATTCATAACCACATGACCGCAGTTTTTAATTAAATGTATCTCACTCTGAGGGACGAGCGTGCTTAGCCTCTGAGTTGATTTACCTGCATCAATAATGGCATCATCTTCTCCGTCAATAAACAGAACCGGCATGTTAAGCTGCTTTAATTGTTTGTCTGCATATACTGGCAGATATTCAATCGGGTTGTAGCTTTCAACAATTAGATTCATAAAATCAAGCACTTCTTTCGGGATATCGTTCTGCCTGATTATGTCAGCGCCTACCTGTGCAGTTCCGTTCGTCTGCTGGGTTTGAGATACATTACTAAGAAATTGCGGGCGAATTTCCGCAAGACCGGCGGAGGCTATTAAAACCAGCTTGGAAACCCGCTGTGGATAAGCTGTAGCGAATTTAAGCGCCATCCAGCCGCCAAGCGAGTTGCCGATTATAATCGTTTTTTCAATTCCGAGTGCATCAAGGACTTCTTTCATCCAAACCGCAAAAGCGTCTGAATTTAGGTCAGGTCTGTATTCCTCGCTGTTTGTGGCTTCACCGATAATGTCAACGGCATAAACCCTATAATTACCCGATAGAGCCATGATCTCAGGAAACCAGAACGCACTGTTGCTGCAAGAGCCGTGCAACAGGATTACAGGCGGATTACACTCCTGTCCCGCGGTTAGCATAAACGTCTGTCCAAATGTGGTTTCGATGAATTTCTGCTCAAAAGGGAACCGGCTAAGCACCTGGTTATAATAAGCACGGAACTTATCTCGTCCGGCTTCTGATTTGAATACGCTGTTTTTTCTCATAAATTTTCATCCTCAACTAATTTTTCGGTAAATGCACAAAGAAAACTGAACATATCCGTCATAAAGGCAATATCTCCCCAAAGAGTAATTCTTATTTTTTGTTCGGTTTCTATATACTGCGTATGCATGGCGCTTTGACCGTACTGCACAGGTTTTGTGTTTAGCGCAGCATTAAGCGTATTTATAATGCTTATAGCGTTATCCCTCTCATATCCTGACATTTCAATAACGGACGATGCTGTCGTATTAATTTCTTGCCTGGTTGCTGAAAAAGGAGCTTCATCAGCAAAAATATTTTTTGAATTCTCTGTAAATACGCTTAAATCATGCCCTGATATTCTCCAGCTTTTACCTATCTTGCTTGCGCGTATTTTTCCTTCGCGTATATAGCGCTGAATTGTTTTGGGGTGAGATGATAACATTTTTGATACTTGCTCTACTGTGTAATATGTTTCTTTCATTATACATTCCTCATTATTCCTTATTATGTATATTATAAGTAATAATGAGGAATAGTCAATGTTTTTTTATTTAAAAATGGAAATTGAATAAAAACAGTTTTTTTTCAAATAATATTTGAATGTATTTAGGCAAATAAAATAGAAAGAGAGAATATTATATGAAAGCTATAATTGATCGCGACGGATGCATTTCATGCGGAATGTGCGTTGATGTCTGCCCTGAAGTTTTTAGTTTCGCCGATGACGGAAAAGCGCAGGTACATGCGGAAATAACCGTTGATATGGAAGATAAGGCAGAAGAAGCTCGTGACAGCTGCCCCGTATCGGTAATATCAATAGAAAGTTTAATGTGATTTTTATTAATTCAATTTAATAAACATAAAACAGCTGTTATTTTGCAGCTGTTTTGTATTTAATTAAATAGCTATAAAAAACATATGGATATTATGTAATTTTTATGATATATAGGAAATAGATAATAGACGTATTATTTCGCAGTATTATTTTTCTCCAAATTTGCTTTTAAAAAATAAAAATAAATTGAGAGAGGTAGTTTATGGGAAAATATAAAAAATTATCAAATCCGGAAAAGTTTATTATTATTTCAATACCGCTGCTTTTTCTATTTGGATCGATGTTTCATTTTCTATATGAGTTATCAGGCGACAGCGGCATAGTTGGGCTGTTCGCCGCTGTGAATGAAAGCGTATGGGAACATTCAAAAATGATTGTGCTTCCTGTTTTTCTATTCTGGGTCATATATTACATTGCAAAAGGAAAAAAATATTCAATAGATAAAAACAAATGGTTTACATCAGCGTTAGTATCGCTTATAACGGCACTTATCGCAATGCCTATGATATTCTATTTTTACACCGAAGCGTTTGGGGTAGAGTTTTTAGTTGTTGATATAATAATTTTATTTTTAGTATTAATGTTCGGTCAGCTTCTCGGGCTTCATTTTTACAAACATTCTAAAGGCATAAAATGGCAGGCTGCCGTGTTTGCTATGATACTAATTATTATAGTATTTATGATATTTACTTATTATCCGCCGCATATTCCGCTTTTTTTAGACACTCCAAGCGGAACATACGGGATTTAACGTTAAAAAACCGCCGATATAGGCGGTTTAAATTATATTTGTATAACTTTAATATTCCGATGAAGACGTTCTGCTCTGGCTTTTAGCGCGCATTTCTTTGTTTAATATTTTTTTTCGCATTCTTATATTTTTAGGCGTTACTTCTACAAGCTCGTCTTCTGCAATAAACTCAAGCATTTGCTCAAGACTGAGCACAACAGGCGGAGTGAGTTTTATGGCTTCATCGCTGCCTGATGCTCTCATATTTGTTGCGTGTTTTCTTTTGCATGTGTTGAAAACGAGGTCTTCTGCCTTAGCGTTTTCTCCCACGATCATGCCCTCGTATACGTCAACACCCGCGCCGATGAAAAGCTTGCCTCTGTCCTGCGCGCTGTTAAGCCCGTATGCGGTCGTAACTCCGGTTTCGTATGAAATTATAGAACCGTGTGTTCGTTCGCTTATTTCACCTTTATAATCGGCATATCCGTCGTATATGCTGTTCATTACACCGTTGCCTTTAGTATCTGTCAGAAATTCATTTCTGAACCCTATCAATCCTCTTGAAGGAATAGAAAACTCAAGTCTTACGCCGCCTTGGCCGTTAGAGTACATATCAAGCATCTCGCCTTTGCGCGGCCCCATTTTTTCCATTACAACGCCGATGTATTCTTCGGGGGCGTCTATTATTAAATGTTCCATAGGTTCTTTTAATTTGCCGTTTTCAGTTTTAAATATTACTTTAGGACGAGATACTGAAAACTCAAATCCTTCTCTTCGCATTGTCTCAATAAGTATGGACAAGTGCAGTTCGCCTCTTCCCGATACTTTGAACATATCCATAGAATCGGTGTCTTCAACCCTCATGCTCACATTTGTTTTAACTTCGCGGTAAAGACGTTCTCTTAAATTGCGGCTCGTTACGAACTTGCCTTCTTTTCCCGCAAACGGACTGTTGTTTACTAAAAACATCATCGAAATAGTGGGTTCGTCTATTTTTATAAAATCAAGCGGTTCAGGGCAGTCAGAATCGCAAACTGTTTCGCCTATATTTATGTCTTCTATGCCTGAAAGAGCTATGATATCCCCCATATAAGCTTGTAAAACTTCTGTTCTTTTAAGACCGTCAAATTCGTATATCTGACTTACCTTAACATTTTTTACGCTGCCGTCATTAGCGCACAACACAGCGCGCTGATTTTTTTCCACTTTCCCCCGTTCTATTCTGCCTATGCCAATTCTTCCGACATAATCGTTATAGTCAATATTTGAAATAAGCAGCTGTAAAGGCGCGTCTAGCTCACCGACAGGCGCAGGAATGCTTGAAAGAATAGCTTCAAGCAGCGGAAATATATTATCGCTTTTTTTATTAATATCCATCGTTGCGTATCCTTCTCTTGCGGAAGCGTAAACAATAGGGAAGTCAATCTGCTCATCAGTGCAATTCAGATCTATAAATAAATCAATTATTTCATTTATTACTTCATCGACTCTTATCTCGGGACGGTCTATCTTATTTATTACTACAACTATCTTCTTGTTTAAACCCAGGGCTTTTTTCAAAACGAATTTTGTCTGCGGCATAACTCCTTCGTATGCGTCTACTAAGAGCAATACTCCGTCAACCATTAATAATATTCGTTCAACTTCTCCGCCGAAATCGGCATGACCGGGAGTATCGACAATGTTTATTTTTGTATCTTTATATTTTACCGACGTATTTTTTGCAAGTATTGTTATACCGCGTTCGCGCTCCAAATCATTGGAATCCATTACCCGCTCAACAATCTGTTCGTTGGCTCGGTATATTCCGCATTGCTTAAGCATCTGGTCAACGAGCGTTGTCTTGCCATGATCTACATGTGCTATTATTGCTATATTTCTTATATCTTCTCTGTTTTGCATTAATTTGCCTCTTTATATTTTTTACCAAAAACTAATAATAATATTATTTTTGTGCAATTTCAATATAAATATAATTAATACCGTTATATAACGTTTACAAATTAAATTTTGTATGTGAAAATATTTTATTATAAATTGATTTTTGGTTTTTTTGTGCTATAATAATCAATACGCGCCGTTAGCTCAGCTGGATAGAGCGTTCGGCTACGGACCGAAAGGTCAGGGGCTCGAATCCCTTACGGCGCGCCATTTTAAGCATTATTTAAGAGCCAAAACTGGTTCTTTTTTTATTTCCTAAAAAACTTATGTTTAATATTAATCCAATTTATGGTAAAATTAAAAAAATTTCGAGGAATTTCAGAGGAAGCATATGAATAAAGAGCAAATTGAAAAATACTTGCAGGTAAATCCTTTTGAGCAGCTAAGCAATATAGTATATAATTTGATAGTCGAAGATATTGCTTACTGTAACATTATGCCGGGTAAAAAATTAAATATATCAAGCATAGCGCAAGATTTAAATATAAGCCGCACCCCGGTAAGAGAAGCTTTAATTAAACTCAATCAGCTTGGATTTATACAAATGCATAATAAGAGTTATTATGTAGCTGATTTTTCACCTAATGATATTGTTAATATATATTACGTTCGCTCTATGCTTGAAAGCAAAGCTGCATTTTTATGCGCTCAATCAAAAAAGTTTCCTTATATCGATCAATTAAAAAAAATTAGCTGACGATTTCTCGGAAGTTGTTGATGATTATGAGAAGATAACAGATTTGGATTTTAAATTTCATACTATTTTAATATCGCAATGCGGTAATGAGCATTTGATTGATTGCTATAAGCTTCTTGAAAACAAGTTCATTACACTTCAAAGAAGAAATTTAAAATTGTTGCTTAGAGAAAATATAACACCGAAAATAAGCAGCATATCTACCCAGCATAATGCTATAGTTAATTCTATTTATTTAAACATGCCTGAGCTTGCAGAAAAGGAAATGCAAAACCATGTAAATTCCGGGCTGGTGCACGCTTTATTATTCGCCAATAGATAGTGCAAAATTAATATAAATAGTGTATCTATCTAAATACAAATTCCGCTTATCCGATATTCTGTTGTTCGAAAATTGAAATTTTATGTTTTTTATGGTATTAAGTTGGTGAATAAATAGAAATTATTTTAATTTTGCTGTGAATATTTTACCAATTATAAGCAATTAACACCGTATAACATTATTTAAATCACAGCAAACTCTAATAATTTTTTACACACGCAAATAATATAATCCGGCTCATAATTTTTATTATGATATATTATTTTGTGTGTGTAAATGTCTGTGCTTTTTTCAAATTCAAACCTTCAGATTAAATTTTTCTAAAATATTGTTAAATAATTATTTAATATTGACACTTCCTATGTAAACGAATACAATGATAATACAAATGAAAGGTTCATCCGATTAATTTGTAATAACCGAAAAGGTCAAATGTCTGGTTTAGCAAAGTTTCTAAGACATATCAATACAGCGTATAATCAGGAAATGGTGAACCGATAAAGGATTCCGGTATTTTCAAAACAGCGCTTACTGATATTGAGAAACCGAAAAAAATCATTTTTAGTGATTACGCCGTAAAGATATTAGATTTAAGAAGCGGTGCAAAAACAAGACAGGAAAATTATAAATTGAGGTACCGGTTAATAGTTTTCCAAGTTTGGCTCTTCCGAATGAAATATGACGATTGCTTATCCGGCAAGAATAGCAAGAAGATTATTTTGTAAAGATAGGAGAAAGGGAGGAAGTACTAAGTTGCAGTACGACTTCGAGAGGTAAGCAGTCCGGTTCTTAATATGAACTCAGGACTGCTTATCTTAAAATAAAGATAAATTTTTTCTGTAATTACTCCTGAATATAAAGTTTGGGGGAGAAACGGTATGATAAAAGCAATAGTTAAAAAAGAAAAATCGGCAATAAATTTAAAAAACAACTGCAATATAAAAGTTTTAAAAAAATTATATTATGCAGATAGTGAAAAACGCGGTCTTATAATCAAAACTTGAGCGCCTGTGGGCGCTTTTTTGTTTTAAATTATTAGAAAGGAAGTGGTTATTATGATGAAAAGATATTTATACTCTGTTATGAGCTATACCATGATTGCTGTAGGGCTTGCGATATTATTGTTTAATATCATATCAGGAGCTATGAGTTGGGGGCTTGGAAACGCAGCGCAAGTATTGCTTGGACTTGTAATGATGTTTTTTGGAGTGAGAAGCATAATGCAAAACAGATACTGAATTTATCATAATTAAGGAGGAGGCGTAAATTGCAAATAGACTTAAATAAATGAGCAGGCAAGTTCAGATATGGATTTGCCTGCTTGTTTTTCTAAAAAAAAGTTGTTTATATTATAATTAAATTTAGTTATTATATAAATGATTATAAGTTCTAGGAGAATATTATGGTTGATGTTAATAAACCTATCGAAAATCCCAAATTATTGGAAGCGATAAATAAAATGTACCAAAACAATAATGCAGAAACCCAAGATACAGTATTAAAAGAGATTTTAAACGCCCATTTTCTTGCACCTATTAGTATGAATTCAGAACCCGAAGGACAAAACGAAAATGGTATTATTACACTAAAAGAAAATACAATCCTCAGTTTTTTTACTATAAAAAATACGAATAAACAGTATTTTTTCCCTGCTTTTACAGACTGGAACGAATTAAGAAAATGGAACAAACAGGAAGACATAAAAACATTAATAGTTAAGATTGAAGATTATATAAGTCTGATGTCAAATAATAAAAATATTATCGGATGTACAATTAATCCGTTCGGTGAGAACTTAATTTTAACATCTTTAATGCTGCAAACAATCAGCGAAGGAAATAATCCTTTTAGTTACGGGATGATGAATGATTTAACTATTCAAAAAGAAACTAAAGTAATATTAAAACAGCCAGAAGTGTATCCGCAAGAAATGGTCAATGCAATATCTGAGTTTTTAAAAACTCAAGATACAGTTACAACGGCGTTTTTACATCTTATGGTCATGGATGGCCAAACAAGTTATTTGATAATTATTGATTTTACAGGAGATAAAGAAGCTTTATTTAACGGTATCGGGAAAACGGCAATGCCGTATTTAAACGGTATGTTTATTGATATTATAAAATATGATTCACATTTTGAAGAAGCGTGCAAAAATATCACGCCATTTTATAGACGATAAATTATGATTAAGACACCTATTTAGCTACCCTCGGCAAGCGTCTTATTTTTCTGCGCTTTTTTAATATTCCAGTACTCTAAAACAATAACACCTACAAACGCTATGTCAATAGCTATAAGTATCAGCAGCAAAAACGAATGAATGTGTATAAATTTATAAATTTCATACATCAGCAAAAGCCCGAATACGGCAACGGATGCGGGAAACGCCCAAAGCACTTTTTTAAAAAGCAGACATATAAAAATAAGTTTAACAGCTCCGTGCAGCATCATATATATTGCCACAGAACGCTGGGAGTCAATCGATAAGGTATGGCCGAGGTTATAAAAATAAGTCATTACTCTGTCGGTGGGGTCTTGCCGCAACTCGGGAATAACAACCGCAGTCATGAATTTATCAATCCATTCCTGTTTTAGAATAAACAAAAAATATGCGCCGATGCACTCGCACAGAGCATTTAAACCTTTAGCCGCAAGACCTATATAAAACAAAATATTTATTTTTTTACTGCTTATATTCGGTTTTTTCATTTATTTCCTCTATTTTTGCAATTATTATATTATGACTTAAAAAACCCGTTTTGTAAATAGCGTTTTGGAATAAATTTTAAGTTAATATCTGGCAAATTTAATAAATATATATTTTAGAATTTTATATTTTTAGATATACTGTAAGCATAGAAACTATATGGAGGATATTTTATGCAGAATTCTCAAATTTATAAAACAATCAGCTTTAACGAGAGAATTACGGTAATAGAAGAAGAAGGAGTGCGGATGTTCGTGCTAAAGGGCTCTAAAGGCGCGCTTCTTGTTGATACCGGCTACGGCGGCGGAGACATAAAACATATAGCGCATAGTATTGCAAAGCAAGATTTTAAGGTAATTATAACCCATCCGGACATGGATCATATCGGAGGAGTCGGACCTTTTGGACAAGTATATATGCATCCGTCCGATTTCGCGCAGTTCAGATGCAAATGCTCTAAAAAAGATATAAAAGTAATGCCCGTTTATGAAAATGATATTTTTGATTTAGGTGATATGAAATGGGAAATAATAGAAATACCGGGACATACGTGCGGAAGCATTGCTTTGCTTGACCGAGAGAACAGAATATTAATATCAGGAGACTCCGTGCAAGAAGGCCCCATTTATATGTTTGGTGAGTATCGCTCTCTTGAAGCGCAGATTTTAAGCCTAAAAAAACTTGATAAAATGAAAGACGCGTTTGATGTAATACTTCCTTGCCATAATATGCTGCCTGTAAAGACGGATATATTACCGATTTTAATAGAAGGCGCGGAAAAATTGTGGCGCGGCGAACTTTTAGGAAAACCGGTTGACCTCGGTTGGACGCAGACAACCAGATATGATTATAAATTTGTCAGCTTTTATTATTAAATTTTAAGCTCGGAGAAAATAATGGATAATAAACTGCTTATGGATACGGCAGTTCTCGCAGGAGAAATTTTGCTTACCAGCGGAGCTGAAACAAACAGGGTGGAAGATACCGTTAACAGAATATTAATGACATCCGAACTTGAAAAAGGCGAAGCGCTTGCAATGTCCACAGGCATATTCGCGCTGCTTGAAGATAAAAACAAAGTTGTCACGACATCAATAAGAAGAGTAAAAAGGCGCGAAACTAATTTAAATAATATTTATATTGTAAACAATATATCAAGAGATTTTTGCAGCGGGAAATGTACGCTTTTACAAGCCTATGACGCCCTTGCAGGCATTGCGCAGCGCAAGCAATACAATAAAATTCTGCTTTTGTTATGCTTTATAGTAACATCAGCTTCTTTTACATTGCTGTTTGGGGGAGGCGTTTTTGAATGCATGGTATCCGCAATTAACGGAATAATTATTTTTCTTATCGGCTTAATAAAAACAAGAAAAGATATGAACCGCTTGATAGTAAAAATGCTCCAGTCTCTGGCTATGGCTGTCTTCACTGTTTTATTTATAAATTTATTAAATTTAAACATAAATCTTGAAACTGTTATTGCCGGCTCAATAATGGCGCTTGTTCCCGGTGTAGCTCTTACAAACTCTATAAGGGATTTATTTCACGGAGATTATTTATCAGGCGGGGCAAGATTTATTGAAGCCTTTGTTTCGGTTACTTTTATAGCTATGGGGTTTGGTCTTGGACTGCTGCTGGGCAAAATTGTATTCGGAGGTATTATATAATATGCTGATACAAATTATCGGGTCATTTTTAGCGGTAGTGTCATTATCGGTAATATTCGGGGTGCCTAAAAAATTTATTATATATTCAGGTATAGCAGGAGCGGTAGGGCAGATATTATATTTTTTAATTATCTCCATAAACGGCAGCCAGTTAATTGCAGTATTTGCGGCAGCGTTAGTTGTAGCGTTTTTAGCTCATATAATGGCAAGGTTATTTAAAGCGCCTGTTACGGTGTTTTTAGTACCCGGGATAATTCCCACCGTTCCCGGACTGGATATGTATCGTGCTGTATATAATTTAATTGTCGGACAAAACAGCCTTGCTCAGCAGCACATGCTCTTAGCGCTGAAAATTGCAGGGATGATTGCACTGGCGATATTTATAATAGACTCATTGTTCGGACTTAAAAGAACTAAAAAAACGGCAAATTAAATTTATGGAATAAGATACATCTACGGCAAAATTAATTGGTTATTTTGATTTTGGATGTTTATAAAATAACCCGTTAATAAACTTCAAAATGAGAGTATTTTAGTCTTACGTACTATTCTTTTTTGCATAAAATGGCAGAGCTAAAACATTTGTATTGCAAAATATATTGTGATATTATAGTAAAAATATGTTATTTACTTTTAGGAGCGCATCATGTTTAATAAGCCAATATACGTTGCACCGGATTTCAATCAGCCAAAATTTTTAAATTCGCCCGATGCCTCAACAGACACAGTAAAAATTGCCGGAATCGCACCGGATAATTATCATGCTACATCAATATACCCGGAATATTACAAAGTTGCCGGCAAGTGGAGGCTTATACCGCAGAGCCGTATGGACTGCGTTCCCGTAATAAATCCCGACGGCAGTCTGGAAGCGAAAGAATTTCGCAGGCTTCAGGTTGGCGATAATGTAATTACAGGAAGAGTTGATGACGGCACTCAGGGAATTTACTTATACAACGGCGGGTTTAAAGCGGATGATGACATAAAAGACACATTCGCGTTCCGCAGCGGAAGATCCAGAGAAACATCATTCGGACCGGATTACGACAGACTTGTACAGCTGCTGAAAAATGATAAAGATGAAGGTTACATAATTTGGGTGCTGGGTCCGGCTGTTATTTTCAATTCTCAATCCCGTGAAGCTATGGAATATATCATCGATCATAATTACGCGCATGCTGTTTTTGGAGGCAATGCAGTAGCTACACATGATTTGGAAGGAGCATTATTCGGCACGGCAGTGGGTCAGGATATCCGTACATGCGAGAATATGCATAATGGCCACTATCATCACTTGGATGCGATAAATATGATAAATAAAGCCGGCTCTATAGAAGAAGCTGTTAAAACTTATAACATTGATAACGGAGTAATTTATTCCTGCGTAAAGAATAAAATTCCGTATGTGCTGGCAGGTTCTATCCGCGACGACGGTCCGCTTGCAGGAGTTTTAAGCAATATGTCAAAAGCGCAGGATGAAATGCGTTATCATATAAAAAAAGCTACAACAATTGTTTGCCTGGCAACACAGCTGCATACAATAGCAACAGGAAATTTAACGCCGTCATTTACGGTGCTTGACGGAGAAGTCCATCCTGTGTTTATATATGCTGTGGATGTATCTGAATTTGTGCTAAACAAATTAAGGGACAGAGGTACATTGGAGGTTACAACAATAGTTGCCAACGTACAGGATTTCTTGTTTAAATTAGTATATATGTTAAATAAGTCTGAGTGAAATATCTAAAAATCGAATATTTGGTTCAAATGATTCAAATTTTAAATACTTAGCAAACGAAAATTAAAAACATTTATTTAATATAAAATTTGTAAAAAAATAGTATATTTGATATAATTATTAAAGGTGCGAAAGTGGCTCAACGGCAGAGCATCGCCTTCCCAAGGCGAGGGTTGCGAGTTCGAATCTCGTCTTTCGCTCCAAAACAGATGTAACTGTCTTTGGAGGCAGTTTTTTTAATGTTTATATTGCATTAAAACACATAAAATTTGCTTGAATATGCAGACAAAATGTTATATTATTATTTAAATATTTACAAATTTTTACAATATATTTGGGAGCTGCACGAATTTGTCAAAATATGTTTATAAGGCAATGGATGCCGAAGGTAAAAAACTTAACGGCAGCATTGAGGCAGACAGCGACGAAGAATTTAAAATTGAGGTAAAAAGTCTCGGATTGTACTTAATAAGTTATTCAATCTGGGGTCAAAACAACGCCATCGGGATAGGGAAATCTATCTCGCAGAAAGAGCTTGCGGTTATTTGCAGGCAATTTTCAACCATGCTTAATGCGGGTATTAGCGTTGTAAAATGCCTCGATATTTTGTGCAGCCAAACCACAAATGCAAAAACAAGAGCAAAGCTCGCTTCAGTTTTGGAAGAAGTAAAAAAAGGTTCATCTCTGCATAAAGCTATGGCCAATCAAGGCAAAGCTTTTCCGTTTTATTTAATAAGTTCAGTAGAATCGGGCGAAGAAGGCGGTACGCTGGATGAAGTTATGACAAGAATGTCAAATTACTTTGAAAAGCAATATAAAACTGCTCGCCAAGTAAAGAACGCCATGATGTACCCTCTTATTTTGGCATGTCTTTGCATAGGAGTTGTTACACTGCTTTTAATAGTTGTTGTTCCGAAATTCATATCCATGTACTCATCGCAAGGCTCAGAGCTTCCTAAACCTACGCAAATATTAATCGGGTTAACAAACTTTTTAATTCATAAATGGTGGGTTGTCGCTTTGATAGTGGGAGCCATATTCGGAATTATTACTCTTATAAAAACACTGCCTACAACGAGACTTTCCTGGGATAAATTCATGTTAAAAATGCCGGTAATCGGCAAACTGAGATGCATTCTTGTAACAAGCAAATTTGCCCATACTATGTCCACTTTATCATCAAGCGGTATTTCAATGCTGTTGTCTTTAGATGTAGTATCAAGAGTTATCAATAATTCTTACGTTTCGGAGTGCGTTAAAATAATAATTGATGATTTAAAACGAGGAATTCCGCTAAGCGACTCAATAAAAAAATTCGATATTTTTCCTATGATGTTTAAGTCAATGATTGCTGTAGGTGAAGAAGCAGGCGAACTTGACGAACTGTTAGAAAAAACAGCAGTATTTTATGAAGATGAAGCGGATGGCGCGGTAAAGAAAATGGTCGCGCTGGTCGAACCGCTGATGATAATAATAATGGCGATAATTATTGCTTTTGTTGTAATTTCAATATTATTGCCGATATATACAATGTATAAAAATATGTTATAGTTCAGGGGTGGAAAAGTTGCTGTCAATTGATATAGGAAGCAAATATATTAAATTACTTTATGCAAATATAAGCGGTAAACAGATTGTTGTATCAGACAATATTTTATTGCAAACGCCGCCTGATGCCGTTGTTAACGGTTTAGTAAGCGATTTTGATATAATTTCTGAAATAATAGGGCAGGAAGTATCAAAACAAAAATGGAAAGGCGCCAAAACATCAGTTGTAATTACAAGCCCCGATATAATAGTGAGAGAAATCAAACTGCCGAAAACAAATTCAAAAAACATAAAAACAATAGTATCCAATGAAATGAGTTCATTTTTCAGCGGTGAAAAATATGCTATTGAATATTTTTTGCAAAACCAGGATAAAGCTGTGTTAAAAGCTCATGCGTTTGCAATGCCGCTTTCACTTATTGAAGATTATAAAAAAATGCTTGCCAAAGCGCAGCTGTTCCCTTCAGTGCTTGATATAAGCTCAAATTGTATAAGAAAAATTAATATGGGATTAAAATATGAACAAGACAGTGAAGACATTATTGTAAATGTAGATTTAGGCTATAATTTAATTAATTTCAATTTATTTTATAAAAATTATTTGCTTTACACACGCTGCATAAAAATGGAAATAGCAAATGAGACTAAACTGTCTGCAGAAATTGGCAGTGAATTGAAGGCTGAAAATACATATCTAACATACATCGGAGATGAAATTCAAAAAATACTTCAGTTTTTGGCATCAAGCGAATACAGAGACAAAAACACTGTAATTTCTGTATGCGGCGGCGGGGCGAATGCAGATGGTATTGACAGCTGGCTAAAACAATATTTAAACAGCGAAGTAGTAATTGCGGATAATATGAAACATAACGGAATTAAAGGCGGCAATATGAAAGAGTTTATTAATGCGCTTGGTGCGCAAATAAGGCTGTGAGGTGTTGGTAAATTGAAAGATATAAATTTTTTTGAAGGGGTCAAAAAAAGCGCACCGCAAAGAAAAGCCGCCAGTGCTATAAAAATATGTTCAATATCTTTGGTTGTTGTAATAATTTTGGTGGGCGGTCTATACGCATACCTGTTTATTACCGGCAAAGCCTTGGATAATAAAATAAGCGATGTAAAACAGCAGATAGATCAGCTGAAAAATGACAATTCGGGTGTAAGTCAGGTAGACGCGAAGAAAAAAACATTGGAAGCCCTTATAAGCTATACAAAGCAAGTACAGGAGTTCAAGACAAGCGTTGATGTTTATCCGATATTTGATGAATGGTTTTTTAATCATATATTAAATAAAATGCCCTCTGATGTAAGGCTTGTATCAATGGAATACAAAGACGGGGTATTAAAAATTACCGCACTTGCAAAAAAATCGCTTTCACCGGCGCTTTATGCTCAAAGGCTTGCGGTATGCTGCCAAATGGAAAAAATTAATTACTCAGGCAATTTCATTGTATCAGATGAGTCAGACATGCTGCAGTTTACTATTGAATGTGTTTTAAAAGGAGAGCAATAATATGAAACTTTCGCAGAGAGAAGCCGTTTTATTATTTGTTCTTGGAATTATAGTTGTTATATTTGTTGGTTTGAATTTTTTAATTAAACCCATAATTTCATCTAACAAGGAAAAACAAAATACATATGATGAGTTAAATGTTTCGTATACTCAAATGCAGTCGGACATTAAATTGCTAGGAACAATAGACCAGCAAATTGCGCAGCAATATTCCAACGCGACTGCAGCTGCGCTGCCTTTCTCATTATCGATAGAACAATATGATATAGATAGATTTATCGCTAATTTAGTTAAAGAAAATAACCTTGTTCAGACATCTGTTAAGATTTCTGAAGTGGGGGTATCTAATGCAGACTATTATTCCGAAATGGTGAAAGATGAAAAAGCTGATACTCAAATCCCTATTGAGCAGTCTGCAGAAATTATAAACGGAGCAAAGTCTGCAAGTACTAATACTAATAAAGTAAGTACCGACGGAACTAATTTAATGTATTGCACAACAATAAATTTGGTAGTATCAGGCAGTCACAACAATATCTTATCTTTTGCAGATGATTTAAAAAAAGACGGACGAGCGTATGTAATTGATGAGGTCAGCATCTCAACCAGCACAGAAAGCTCCACAGAAAAAGCGTCATTTACAATAAGGTTTTTCAAAGCGCCTGACATAAAATTAAATTAATTGCAATATGCCGAGCTAAAACACAACAAATGGAGGGATAAAATGTTCAAAAGTAAACGCGCGAGCACTCTCGTAATGGCATTATTTATGCTTGCTTTTGTCGTTATAGTCGGAACAAGCGTAGTTTTGCTTGCGGCTACATCATCCAATCAAACAGTTGAAACCATAGCGCAGCAGCAGTCAAATTTTACTGCAAAGTCTGTGCTTGACAGTATTGTTGCTAAAATCCAAACAGGTGAAATAAATCCGGGGGATATTGAATCAAAGGGGCTTGAAAAATTAACAGGAAGCGGAACGGATGACGCACTGGGTACTTATAATGTAGTAATAGAGCCGCATGACTCGATTGATTCCAAGCCTACATATAAAGTAACAGTAACCGCTCAATACAAAGATTCTACATCTGAGATTTACTGTATAATATGCAAATACAGCCAGAGCGTAAAGTGTCCGCAATTTGATGTAATAGCACTTTCGACAGGCTTTGCTTCAAGCGATAACTCGATTAATAATGCATGCATAGATTCAGATATACGTCTTGATAACCATGGAGAGACGTTAAATCTGGCAGCAAGCGGATACGTGAACGGCAATATTGATATAATAGGCGGACTTGATTTAAACGGCTCTTTCATCGGCGGCAGCGGAGAGACGCTTAAAACAATAAACGCAACTGAAGATATAAAGATATACGGCTCCGCTTCAGTTTACGCAAATGTAAACTCAAATAAAAACATTTCGATAGGCGGCTCTGGAACGGTTGCCGGAGACGTTAAAGCCGACGGCGACATATTGATAAACGGAAGCGGGCATGTAAAAGGCAACATTTATGCAAGCGGTAAAGTTACGCTGTCGGGCAGCGCTGTTGTAGACGGCAATATTTACGCAAAAGGCGATGTTACCCTAAGCAGCAGTCCGCAAGTAAAGGGAAGCGTATATTCTGAAGGAAATATAATATCAATGCAAAGCACTGTAAACGGAGGGCTTTATTCCAATAAATCCGTTTTGCTTACAGGAAACGCAAACAAAGTATATGCTAACGGAGACATTGATTTAAGTCAATGTACAAGCGTAACTGAGCTGAAATCAAACGCGAGTATTTATATATCAAATTCAACAATTTCCTCAAATGTTTTTGCTAGAGTTGACATAGTCGTAGGCAAAAATAAATCAGGCAGCACTTCAGGTGCTACGGTTACAGGCAACTTAAATGCGCTGGGTAAAATAAGCGCTTACCAGTCTACAATAAACGGCAATCTTCAATCAGCAGGAAATATTCTGCTAGATTCATATTCGTATATTGCCGGCACAACGCACACGCTTGGGAATGTGAGCGTAACTAACGGAGCGAAATTTGTAGGAGACGTTTTTGCAGCTGGTAAATTTACTATGACAAGCAATTCACAGGGAAATGTGCTCGTAGGCGGAAACGCTGAAATTACATATGCCTTGCTGACGGGTAATTTAAGCGTAAAAGGCAACGCGCTGTTAATTAATTATAAAAACAATAAAAATGTATCTGGCACTGTTTATCTCGGCGGCACTTTAGACCCAGCAAGCAAAAGCTATGGAAATAATATTGTGTATGTATCTCCAAGCTCAATAGCAACGGTAGGACCCGTAGACGATGTTCCGGCAGTTACACCGGTCGGCAGTGACAACACAGTTCAGGCGCTCAATTTGAATATCGAAATAAAAGCTCCGATATGGAGCCTCCCTGCGATTAATTTGCAGCAGGTAAAACAGACGACAATAACAGTTAATTTAAAGGCAACCAGCAGTTCAAGCTATACAATAAGCGGAAATGAACACATTATAAATAAAAATTGCACATTAATTATTGACCCGAAATCTTTCTCGTGGGATAAGAAGATAGTATTTGACGCAACTAATCAGGATTTATACATTTTACTTAAGGCTTTTGGAAATGACGATACAGTCGATATAAAAAGCGGAGTCGATATTTTAAGCAAAGGAGACCACAACGTATTTTTATACTTGGATGACGGAGCCGGCAACTATGTGAATTTGAACGTAGGCAGCAACAGCTTTGTAGGATATTACAATTATTTAAACGGCGTACCTAACCCGGACAGCAGAAAACCGAATTTATTTATTATATGCAATGCAAAGGGCTCAGGCGGCGTTACTCCTTTAATAAGTTTTAACGCATACAATTCGCTTTACGCCTATATTTACGCTCCATATTCGACTGTTGATTTAGGCGGAAGCGCAATGCTTGATAAAAAGCTTTACGGAGCAGTTGTTGCGTCAAATATGTATATGGGCGGCCGTATGGATTATTCGCATTATATACCCGATCTCAGCCAATATGTAATTGAAGATCCCGATAATCCTGATTCCAATCAGCAATGGAAAATAAACGGCACGTATTTAAATTAAAACAGGTGATTAAAATGATAATCAAATCAAAAAAAGCGCTGACTTTAATAGAAGTGCTTGTAAGCATAACGATATTGACTTTGATTTCATTAACGCTGTTGGGCGTTATTGTATCATCTGCCAATTCTCAAAGTACAGCGCAGGCGCGAAACAGCGCAAGTTACAAGGCGGCTGCGCAGCTTGAAAAGAAAATATATTCCATGCAGACAGAAGGTACAGATTTATCCGATTCCAGTTATATCTCTACGCAAACGCATACTCTTATTATCAATATTGGCGGGAAACAAATTTTATGTCAGGGGCTTATGGTGGAATCTGTTGATCCTAATACAAGCGTTCACATGAAAGGCTTTTATCCGGATGAAGACTAACATTTTTAACAAAGCGCCTAAAAAATCTTTTACGCTAGTTGAAGTTGTAGTTGTAATAGCGCTTGTAGCTATAATAGGAACATTGATAATATCAATGATGGTGCCGGCAAGCAATATGTTCGGCGTGATTACATATAAAGTTGAAGCGAAAATGAAAACAGACCAGGTAATGAAAACAGTTGTGTCGCAAATAAGATTTTCAAGAGAACTTGAAATATCCGCAGACGCAGGCATTTTAAATGTTAATGCCGATAAAAGGAAGCTATACAGCCAAAACGGCAAAATATACTTAAAAACTAAAACAAGCACTCAAGACTTGTTTAGTGACGCTTTTTATGATAAATACACTGTGAACATTCAAGCAAAAAAAATCGAGGGTAATTTGCTGAATTTGTCATGCACAGCGCAGATGAAAGGCGATAATACTATTCAATATACAATAAATACCACGGTGGAAGTATATAATAGCGTATTAATCACAGGAGACGAAGGAAATATTTTGTCTTATTACTGGGGAGAAAATTAGCGGGGCAATTTATTTATAAAAGTGATATATACCAGTTAATTATGCTGTTTCCGAAAAACAAGGAAAACAAAATTCCCAAGCTGAGCATTGGAACGAAAGGTATAGGGTCTTTTCTTCCTTTCTTTTTAAAAGCTATAAGAAAAATACCGATAATAGAGCCGAAAATGGCTGATGAAAATAAAGACAGCAGAATGAGCTTATAACCGAGCAATAATCCGGCGGCGGCCATGAATTTAATATCGCCCATGCCCATTGCGCCTCCTTTGGTTAAAAGCAGTATTATAAACAGCGGCAGGGACGCCGCGAAAATTCCCAATATATGTTCCCACCATAAAAGTCCTGGAATGAAAAAGGATATCACACCCAGCACGGCAATCCATAAAGACACTCCGTCGGGTATTTCAAGCGAATTGATATCCATAAACGAAGCGACAATAAGTACGCTTATAAGCACCCAGACAATAAGCGTATTTAAATATAAGCCATAGAGGTAAAAAGTAAAAGCGAAAAGCAAACCTGCAGATAATTCCACAATAGGGTATACCGGGCTGATTTTGCAACCGCAATATCGGCATTTTCTGTTTAATACAAGGTAACTTATTATTGGAATAAGATCATATGCTTTCAGCCTGTTATGGCATGCGGGGCAGAAAGAATAACCGTCATAAACTTTTATTTTATTGGGTATACGGTAAATGCATACATTTAAAAAACTGCCGATGCATATTCCGAAAAGAAAAGAAAATATAAGCAATGTTAAATAGAAATATGTCATACTTTACAAAATCTCCCATTATTTGCTATATTATAGCATGTGCAAAAAATAAAATAAAGAAATAATAGTCTTCACATATAAAATTTGAGGAGAAAAAATGAAAACAAATTTTAAAATAGGACAAGCGCTTCTTGAAGAAAAAATTATAACTCAGGCACAACTCGACGACGCGCTTAGCGAACAAGCGAAAACGGGGAAAAAATTAGGCTCAATACTTGTACAAAAAGGCTACATATCTGATGTGGAATTCACAAAAGCTTTGGCAAACCGTCTTAAAACGGCATATGTGGATTTAGATAAAATGAAGCTGGATTCAGATATAGTAAAAATAATACCGCAGGAGTTTGCCAGAAAAAACTGCCTTATCGCGGTTGATTTAATAGACAACAATTTAATAGTAGCTATGAATGACCCGTTGAATTTTTATATTATTGAAGACTTGCGGTTTATGACCGGATATGATATTAAGACTGTCATAGCGCCCGAGAGAATAATATGCAAAGCAATGGACATATTTTATGCCGGGCTTTCATCAAACGAAGCGGCAAACGACGTTAATAAGGAATTCTCAAATCTTGACAATCAGATGAGTGTTGAAGATAACGAAATGGAAGAGCGCGTAGACAGCGCGCCTGTTGTAAGACTTGTAAATTCCATTATATTGCAGGCAATAAAAATAGGCGCAAGCGATATTCATATTGAGCCTACAAAAAATGACACCAAAGTAAGAATGCGCGTTGACGGACATTTGCGTGAAGTGCTGAGGCTTGACATAGCGGCGCACGGTTCTGTTATAACCAGACTTAAAATAATGTCGTCAATGAACATAGCCGAAAGGCGCATACCGCTTGACGGCAGATGCGAAATTGAACTGGAAAATTCTCTTGTGGATATGCGTGTATCTACAATACCCACAGTTCACGGGGAGAAAGCTGTTATAAGAATACTTTTTAATCCAAGCATAGATATAGTGCAAAGCAAAAAAGCGCTGGGGTTCAGCGATAAAAACATGCAGCTTTTTGATAAACTTATCAAAACATCCCACGGCGTAGTTCTTGTTACCGGTCCTACAGGCAGCGGAAAGTCAAGCACACTGTATACAATAATAAACGAAATAATGAGCGACGATATTAACATTGTAACAATTGAAGACCCTGTTGAATTTAAGATAGACGGCGCAAACCAAATGCAGATAAAAACTAAAGCGGGGCTTACTTTTGCAAGCGGGCTGCGCTCAATTCTCCGTCAGGACCCCGATGTTATTATGGTCGGCGAGATCCGAGATAACGAAACTGCAGCTATTGCCATAAGGGCCGCAATAACGGGACATCTGGTGCTTTCGACAATACATACCAATGACGCCGCGTCAACTATAGACAGGCTTGTGGATATGGGCATAATGCCTTTCCTTGTAGCTTCCGCGGTTACTTCAATAATAGCCCAAAGGCTTGTAAGAAAAATATGCCCGTTCTGCAAAACGGCGTATCAGTCAAGCGAGAGCGAGAACTCTATACTTGAAGTTGATAAAAGCGTTACGCTGTATAAGGGAGAAGGCTGTTCGCAATGCAATAATACGGGATATAAAGGCAGGACGGCAATTCATGAAATAATATTAATAGACGATAATTTAAGAAAAATGATAACTAACAGAGAAGATGCCACAGCAATTTTAAAATACGCAATTTCACAGGGTACAACAACCCTAAAACATGATATGATACAGCGTGTTCTTAGAGGCGATTCCACCATTGCCGAATTAATACAGGCGACTTACACATTATAGGAGGGCAAATGAATACTATAAATGATTTTATTAATTATGCGGTTGAAAACAATGCTTCGGACTTGCATATAACAACAGGCAGACCGCCGATTGTAAGAAAAAACGGCTCATTGCAGGAAATAAGCGGAATTGAGATAATGACTCCTGAATTGATAAAAAAATTAATTGAGCCGATAGTGCCTAAAAACAGGATTGCCGTGCTTGAAGAAAAAGGGGACATTGACTTTGCGTATGCTACTGCCAACTGCAGACTGCGCGTAAATATTTTTAAACAGCGCGGAAGTTACGCGGTTGCGCTCAGATTATTGGCAAGGGATATACCTACGCTTGACGGGCTTGGTCATCCGCCTGTGCTTAAAGACATGGCAATGCTTCCAAGAGGGCTTGTACTTGTAACTGGCACAACGGGCAGCGGTAAATCGACAACGCTTGCGGCTTTGGTTGATTATATAAATGACAATAAGCAAGACCATATAATAACTATTGAAGACCCTATTGAATATCTGCACAGGCATAAAAAAAGCATTATTAACCAGCGTGAAGTTAATGAAGATACAACAAGTTTTGCAGACGCTCTGCGAGCCGCGCTCAGAGAAGACCCCGATATAATACTTGTAGGTGAAATGCGCGACCTGGACACAATACGAGCGGCTATTACGGCAGCTGAAACAGGGCACTTGGTATTTTCCACGCTGCATACCATGGGGGCGGCAAACACAATAGACCGTATAGT
>JAAZOI010000016.1 GCA_012797825.1 Eubacteriaceae bacterium
TCATAATCTGTCAATAAAATTTATTATCAATTATTTCAAAATTCAACTAAATTATCATAAAAATATCCCTCACACTTAAAATGCTGCCTCATATAATAACGATAGAATATAATAAAGGAGGATAAAGCATTTGGTTGAGAGACATGATATTAACAGCTGCATAGAAGTAGACTGTTTGATAGTAAAAAAAGTATACGATGCGTGTTCTAAACGTGATTGTTTGGAAAGAGCGTTGTTCTGCGTTGATTTTCCGTGCGGCGATGCCGATGATTTTAGATTTATAAGAGCCGAATTCGGCAAAGCAGAAGTGGAACACTGGGATGGTTATCCATTCTTCAAAGAAATAAATGAAAATTACGCATTAATGCGTTTTGTAGCCGCGATCCCCGTTTTTGTAGTTGTTAAAAAGAAATGCAACGGAGAGGAATTCAGACTTCCTGCAAGACTTTGCATCAACGGCCATTGCCAGTGCGATAATAAAATAAGATTCCCGGTTGAAGTTGTGGTATATGCACCGGCTGAATTTTTAAGGCAAGGTAGATTTGAACCATACGTTGAAAGTTATGCCGAAGCAGGCTATGCCAACATAATCGATAATCAGAATTTAATGCAATTAAGCATAGGCGTATTCCTAATTGTCAAAGTAATAAGCGAAGTTCAGCTTAAAATACCTACTTATGGATTCTGCGATATTCCGCCGGAATGCGAAGAAGCGGCCAATATTGAATTCTGTGAAGAATTCATGGATGAAGAAGTTAATCCGTTCCCGGATTTCTTCCCGCCGCAGCAAAGGGGTTAGACAAATAAGATTTTATAAAAAAGACAGCTTGCTGTCTTTTTTATTTTCTTTTTTAAATTATTTTATTATAATGTAATTTATAGTAATATCTTGAATATAAAGAGAGGAATATATGAAATATAAAAAAATAATATCGGCGTTATTTATATCGTTTATAATCATTCTGTTTTCAGGTATTGCAATTGCGGAAGATACCATTACTACTAGTGATGTTCACCTATCGCTTGTAACAAATATCAGCCTAAAAAGCGGACAAGGCAAAAACATTGACTCTGTGTATACAGTGGCTCAGGGTTCTTCTTTCTGCCAGACTTACAATATTAAAAATTCTACCGACTATTCCGGCAGCATAGAGGTTGCAATATATGAAAAAATAACCTCATCATCAGGAAAAACAATATCAGACTGGACAACGCTTACCTCCGCAGTAACAAGAGGTTCGGCAACAACCGTTACCGGCAAGACTGTCAATATGGACGTAACATATGGAAAAAGCGTAACTTTCTCCTATAGACTTATGTTTAAACTCAACGGAGAATGGAATCAGTATTCATCATCAAGCAATACAGTCAAATTATATTCGCCGCAGTTTACCGCAACTTATACAACTGATGCAAATCCGGTGGGATTAAGCGATTTTCCGGCATACTTCGGCGGAAAAATTACATTATCATCCGGAGTAAAAGCCGGCGGTGTAAAAATTTACGACTCGGCGTACGGTCTTATAGCTGAATTGGGAGACATTAAAGAAGGAGAAAGCAAAAAGTTTCAAAAAGATTTAGCAGTACCGGCAGGTGTTATAAACTCTTATCTGATTGTAGAATATATTGATCTGTTAAACGGTGAAATTGTAAGAACAGAACTGCCTGACGTTAAAATCACAGGCAAAATAATAGATCCGCCTATTGAGACGAGAATGTCTTTTAATGTGACTTGCCCGAAAACATATATAGAGACAGCTCAAAATATTGATTTAACATTTGAATTTAAAAATGATACACAATATGATATTATAACCGCATTCATATATCAACTAGACGATACAGGCAAAGCGACAAGTGAGCCTATTTTAGATATGGGCTCAGTGTTGAAAGGCTCAAGTACTACTCTTACAAAAAACATAAAAATAGAACCTGATAAAATATATTCATACGCTATTTATGCTTATGTAGAAGACAGCAGCACGCCTTTTAAAGCAACATATGATTTTTCTTTATCTTCAATTCCTCCGTGTCTTGAAATACAAAGAAGCATAGAAGGCGCTAAACTGCCGTTTTATACTGACGCAATTATTACATATACCGCAAAAAATATAAGCAGTTATGAAGTAACAAATATAACAATAACTGACGGTATACTGGGACAAATATATAAAGCAGACAGCATAAAATCAGGTGAGCAAGTAACATTTACGGCAAAAGGAAAATTTACAAATGATTTTACATCCCAGCCTACAATGAGCCTTATTATTAAGGATAATAAAAATACTTCTCATACTTTCTTTACAACGAAACAAATTTTCCAAGTTGAGAGAAAAGCCCAGCCGAGTATGATGATGCAAATAGAGAATATTAATGCAAAGAATAAAGAAAATTCAAGTTTTGATGTTGTTATCTTAAATGACGGCAATACTAATTTCATTGATTTAGAATTAATCGATACACGAAACGGAGCGCTGCTGGGTAATATTTCTCTGCTTAATATCGGAGATAAACAGATAATATCGCTGGCAAGCCAAAATTATAAAAACGATTCTGAAATTAAATTAATGGTTAAATGCAAAACGGATACTTACCAGGAAACAGAATTTACTTTTGATCCCGTCCATATATCAAACCCGTTAATTAAAATAATTATAATATCTGCGGCTCTTTTAGTCGTAATAGGCAGTGCAGTGTTTTTAACAATAAAAAAAAGAAAACGTATTTACAGCATAAAATAACAGGAGTATAAAGATGACAAAAGAAAAACAACAAAATATCCAGGCCATTACAAACATGGAAGAAGATTTCGCAAGATGGTACACAGACGTTATTATGAAGACAGAGCTTGCGGATTATTCGCCGGTTAAAGGTTTTATGGTAATCAGACCGTACGGCTTTGCCATATGGGAAAATATAAAAAACGAATATGACAAATTGTTTAAACAAACAGGTCATGAAAACATGTATTTCCCTCTGCTTATTCCGGAGAGCCTTCTTGTTAGAGAAGCCGAGCATGTTGAAGGGTTCGCGCCCGAAGTAGCCTGGGTTACCCACGGAGGCGGAGCGGAACTTGCAGAAAGACTGTGCATACGCCCTACAAGCGAAACTATTATATGCAGCATGTATTCAAAATGGCTGCAAACATGGAGGCAGCTTCCTTTTTTATATAATCAATGGTGCAGCGTAGTAAGATGGGAAAAAACCACAAGACCATTTCTTAGAACGTCGGAATTTTTATGGCAGGAAGGTCATACTCTTCACGAAACAGAAGCGGAAGCGCAGGCTGAGACAATGCAGATGCTTAATATTTACAGAAGCGTTGCCGAGGAATATATGGCAATCCCGATGGTTGTCGGTCAAAAAAGTGAAAAAGAAAAGTTCGCGGGCGCGCATGCGACATACACAATGGAAGCTCTTATGCATGACGGTCAGGCGCTGCAATCAGGTACAAGCCATAATTTAGGGCAGCATTTTACTAAGGCTTTTGACATAATGTACACAGACAGAGACGGCAAGCGTTCTTATCCCTATCATACGTCATGGGGGCTTTCCACAAGATTAATCGGAGCTATTATAATGGTGCACGGAGATAATTCGGGGCTGGTCCTTCCTCCGAAAATTGCGCCGATACAAATAGTAATAGTTCCCATCGCTCAGCATAAAGAAGGAGTTTTAGATAAAGCTTATGAGTTAAAAAATATTTTAAAAGAATATAAAGTAAAAGTGGATGACGCCGACGGCTACTCTCCGGGCTGGAAATTCAGCCAGTGGGAAATGAAAGGCGTACCTTTAAGAATTGAAATTGGTCCGAAAGATATTGAGGCTGACAAATGCGTTTTTGTAAGGCGCGATACTAAAGAAAAAATCGATATCAGCCTTGATGATATTCAGTCAGCTGTCGCTAAGACGCTTGAAGATATTCAAAATAATTTATACAAGCGCGCTTTGGATATGAGAGAACAAAAAACCAGCACAGCAGTAAACATAGAGGAAATGAAAGCAAAACTAAAAGAAAACCCCGGTTTTATAAAAGCCATGTGGTGCAATGACAGGCATTGCGAAGATACGATTAAAGAGCAGACCGGAGCCAGCATAAGATGCATTCCGTTTGAGCAGGAAATAATAGGAGAAGGCAAATGTATATGCTGCGGTAGTCCTGCGGATAAAATGGTATATCTGGCAAGAGCGTACTAAGAAGATATATTAAAATAATTAAAAGGATTGAATACTGTTTTTAATATTCAATCCTTTTTTAATTGTTATAACATACATCAGACATATATCAGTCTTTCATATTTCATAAGACTGATAAAAGCTAATTTAATCCTTCATAACATCTTCTTTTTTATCATTACGATAACACTTACGAACGAACATACTAAAGCTATGCCCATAACCATCCAGAAACCGAAAGTGGTGTCCTTGAAAGGCACCGCCACATTCATCCCCCATAAACTTGCAATAAGGGTAGGTATAGCAATAATTATAGTAAGAGATGTAAGCAGTTTCATGACAATGTTTAAGTTGTTGGATATAATAGACGCGAAAGCATCCATAGTTCCGCTTAAAATATCTCTGTAAATATTACACATTTCTATAGCCTGTTTATTTTCTATAATTACATCTTCAAGCAGATCAAGGTCATCAGGATATTTTTTAATAAAAGCCATTCTCAAAAGCTTTTCCATAACAACTTCGTTTGATTTTAAAGAAGTCGCAAAATAAACCAAGCTTTTTTCAAGCTTAAGCATTTGTATAAGCTCTTTGTTCTTCATTGATTTATGAAGCCCTTCTTCAACCTTTGTGCTCATTTTATCCACTTGTTTTAAGTATGTCAAAAATAATGCGGCGTTTCTGTAAAGTATCTGCAAAAACATTCTGTTTCTTTTTTTAGAAGAAAATTTAACCATTCTGAAATCATAAAAATATTTCAGCACAGGCACATCTTTTAAAGATATTGTGATTATATTATTTTCAGTTAAGACAATACCTACAGGGATAGTGTTATATACATAACCTTCGCCCTCAAGTTCTACAAGAGGAGTATCGAAAATAACCATGGTATGGCCGTCTTCAACTTCTAATCTTGCACGTTCTTCTTCGTCCAATGACGATCTTAAAAAGTCAATGTCCACACTAAGCGCATCATAAACATATTGAATTTCTTCTTGCGTGGGGTTTATTAAGTGCACCCAACTATCAGGTAATATTACATCACTTTTTATTAATTTTTCATTCTCGGTATAATAAATTGAAATCATTTTACTACCTCCTAACAGCTAAGCGCTTAATAAATATATTTAAACTAATTTATTTTATCACACAAATTAAATTTTTAAAACAAATAATTTAATTTATATGTTAATAAAAACTAATTGACAAACTAATAATGCTCGGTTAAAATAGCAAGGTGCAAAGCTTTTTTGCTTTACAAAGCTTTACTGCTTTACACAAGGTGGTATATGAAAGAACTCGTAAAAATTACAATGCTTCTAGATTATTATGGCACGCTGCTTACAGAAAAGCAAAGTCAAATATTAAAAATGTATTATGAGGAAGACTATTCACTCGCAGAAATAGCCGATACTTATAATATTACGCGTCAGGCGGCATTTGATGCCATAAAAAAAGGCGAAGCAGTATTAAATAAATATGAGCAAGCGTTGAATTTAGCTCAAAAACAAACAGAGAAAGAAAAAACAGCACAAGAAATAAGAAATTTGCTTAACAAGCTTACCGTTAATCAAGCTGAAGCAGGCGTAATTGTTAAAATAGAAAAACTGGTTGATAAAATAACAGAGTAAGAAAGGAGCGCATATATGTTTGATAATTTAGGCGGAAAACTTCAGGATACGCTTTTAAAACTTAAGAAAAAAGGCAAACTCACAGAAGCTGATATAAAAGCGGCAGGCAGAGAAATAAAACTTGCGATGCTTGAAGCCGATGTAAACTATAAAGTAGTAAAAGATTTTATTGATAAAGTATCCGCGCGCGCGCTTGGCGACGAGGTTATGAAAAGCCTTACTCCTTCTCAGCAGTATATAAAAATAGTAAGAGATGAAATTATTGATATCTTAGCAAGCAATGACAGCAAGCTGAAATCAAACAGCAACGGTCTTACTGTCATATTAATGGCAGGAATACAGGGAAGCGGCAAAACAACAACTGCCGCCAAACTTGCTAATATTTTAAAAAAACAAAATAAAAAAGTACTTATGGCTGCATGCGATACTTACCGTCCCGCCGCAGTAAAACAACTCCAAACACTGGGCGCTCAGATTAATATACCTGTATTTTACACAGATACAAAACCTGAAGAAATAGCGCGTCTTTCAATAAAAAACGCCAAAGAGCAATCAGCCGACGTTCTTATAATTGATACGGCAGGCAGAATGAGCATTGATGAAGATATGATGACTGAAATAAGCAATATAGCGAAAATTACAGTTCCTGCAGAAATTTTGCTATGCATAGACGCAATGACAGGTCAAGACGCTGTAAATACAGCAAAAGCTTTTGATGAAAGACTTAAATTATCAGGCATAATTATGACAAAACTGGACAGCGACACACGAGGCGGAGCTGCATTGTCGGTAACACATATAACCGGCAAACCCATAAAATTTTGCGGCACAGGTGAAAAAATATCAGATATCGAGGCATTCAACGCGGAACGAATTGCGGGCAGAATTCTTGGAATGGGCGACATTTTAGGCCTCATTGAAAAAGCGGAAGCCGCATATGACGCGCAAGCAGCGCAGGATTTAAGTAGAAAAATCGCAAAAAACTCGTTTACTCTTGAGGATTTTTTAGAGCAGCTTGAGCAAATGCAGAATATGGGTGGCATTGAAGAAATGCTGAAAATGATGCCCGGCGCAAAACAGTTAAAAGGCATTAAAATAGACGAAAAAGAAATCCTGCACCAAAAAGCGATAATACAGTCAATGACAATAAAAGAAAGACAGAATCCAAACTTATTAAACGCATCAAGAAGAAGAAGAATAGCAGAAGGAAGCGGCACAAAAGTAAGCGATATTAATAAGCTGATAAACGGATATGAAAACAGCAAGAAAATGATGAAGCAGTTTTCAGGTAAAATGGGCAAAAAAGGCAAAATGAATTTTCCTTTTATGTAATAAATAACTAAATCTACAAGGAGGTGAAAAAATGGCAGTAAAAATCAGGCTTAAACGAATGGGAGCAAAGAAAAAACCGTTTTACAGGATTGTCGTTGCTGACGAAAGAGCGCCAAGAGACGGCAAAAACATAGACGAAATAGGTATTTATAAACCGGTTGGTGAAAAAGACCTGCAAATTGACAAAGAAAAAGCTTTAAAATGGCTAAATTGCGGCGCTCAGCCTACAGATACAGTAAAACTACTGTTAAAAAAAGAAGGCATTATCTCTTAAGATGAAGAGGTTATTATGAAAGAAATAGTTCAAACGATAGCAAAGTCACTGGTTGATTATCCAGACGACGTAATAGTAACCGAACGCAAAGAAGGAAATACAATATTTTTGGAACTTCACGTCGCGCCCACGGATATGGGAAAAGTAATCGGAAAACAAGGCAGAGTTGCTCACGCAATGCGCACCGTTTTAAAATCTGCAGCAATGAAAGATAATTGCCGCGTGGAGCTTGAAATAATCTGATTATGAATGATTTATCGGGCCAATATTTGAAAATAGGTAAAATATTTTCTGCTCACGGTATAAAAGGTTACGTTAAAATATTTCCTCTTACTGACGATACGGAAAGATTTTACGATCTTAAACATGTTTTTATTAAAGAAAAAGAAAATATGCACTTGCTTTCAATTGAAGATATTTTATTAAAAGACAAATTTGTTTTAATAAAATTCAATCAAATAAGTAACCGCAATGATGCAGAGAAATTTAAAGATTTTTTTATTTATGTAGACAGGGCTCAGGCTGTTAAATTGGATAAAGACGAATATTTTATCGAGGATTTAATCGGGCTTTTTGCGTATGATGAAAATAACATAAATATCGGCGCAGTAAGTGATGTTATTCAAACAGGCTCAGTAGATGTTTTAGTAATAAAAGGTCAAAAAGAATTTTTAATACCTGCTCTTAAAAAAAACGTTCAGCCTTTAATTGATCAAGGCATGATTAAAGTAAATACGGCAGGCGGAGTTGAAAGTGATTAATTTTACTTGCGTGGGACTATTTGAGGATTTTATTAAGGCATATAGCCAATACAGCATTATAGCAAGAGCAGTAAAAAACCAAACGGCACAAATAAATTTTATCAATATAAGAGATTTTTCAAAAGACAAACATAAAAACACGGACGATTATCCGTACGGCGGCGGCGCCGGAATGGTAATGACGGCACAGCCTATATTTGACGCGGTAAATTATGCAAAAGAAAACAAGGACATACCGGTTATATACTTCTCTCCTATCGGAAAAACGCTTAACAGCGAACTAGCAAAAAAATACGCATCATCTGATAATCTTATACTGCTTTGCGGGCATTATGAAGGCGTAGATCAGCGGGCTCTGGACTTAACGGTTACTGAGTATATATCAATAGGAGATTATATATTAACAGGCGGAGAAATTGCGGCAGTGGTATTTATGGACAGCGTCATGCGTTACTGCGAAGGGTTTTTAGGCAATGCGCAAAGCAGCAGCGAAGAAAGTTTTGAAAACGGGCTTTTAGAATACGCGCAGTATACTCGTCCCGAAGTATTTAACGGATTAAAAGTGCCGGATATATTGCTTAGTGGCAATCATGCTAAAATTAATGAATATCGGCATGCCGACTCAATTGAAAGAACAAAAATATACAGAAAAGACTTATATGATGAGTATATAAGCATAATTGATAAAAATGATAAAATGAAAAAAGGAAGGAGGTAGCAATTATGAATCTCATAAAAGCTATTGAGAATGATTATTTAAAAGATAATATTGAAAAGTTTAACGTAGGCGATACAGTTAAAGTTCACGTAAAAGTTGTAGAAGGAAAAAGAGAAAGAATTCAGATATTTGAAGGAATAGTTATAAAAGAACAAAACGGCGGTATCGGAAAAACATTTACGGTAAGAAAAATTTCATACGGCGTAGGCGTTGAGCGAACATTCCCTGTAAATTCTCCGAGAATAGATAAAATAGAAATTGTAAAATCCGGTAAAATAAGAAGAGCTAAACTTTATTATCTGAGAGACAGAGTCGGCAAAGCCGCAAAAATTAAAGAAAAACGCATAGACCGAACATCAGTAAAATAAAATCAGCATTGCTGATTTTATTTTTTTACAGTAAATATTTTATAATTATCCATTTTTTTATATTAAATTCGTATATAATATTTAAATATATTTTATTATTTATATTAATGACTAAAAAGGAAGGCTTTTATGAAGCAAAAAAGACAAAAATCCGAATTGCGCGAATGGGTGGAAGCAATATTAATAACAGTCGTAATTGCAGTACTGCTAAGAAGCTATGTATTTGTTTTTGCTAAAGTTGACGGCACAAGCATGGAAGACACTCTTCACAACGGCGATAGGCTTCTTGTAAGCAAAATAACTTACCATCTCAGTGAACCGCAATACGGAGATATTGTAATTATAGATGTTACTCAGAGCATAGACGATTATGTTAAAAGAATAATAGGAAAACCGGGCGACACCGTTGAAATTAAAAACAGCACCGTATACAGAAACGGAATAGCATTAAATGAACCGTATTTGACGCCGGGACTTGAGTATAATGACTTTTCTAAGGTAACAGTGCCCGAGGGCTGTTATTTTGTGCTTGGCGATAACAGGCCAGTAAGCAAAGACAGCAGGTATTCAGATGTGGGTTTTATAAAAAAAGATAAAATAGACGGCAAAATTGTTTTCAGAATATGGCCATTTAATGATTTTAATTCGCCGTATAAAATTTCGGAGTAATTATGCAGGTACAATGGTTTCCCGGGCACATGGCAAAAGCCCTGAGGCTTGTTAAAGAACAATTAAAAACTGTTGATATTGTAATTGAAGTTTGCGACGCACGCGCCCCCATTTCAAGCAGAAATAATGAACTTAGTTCAATACTAAATAATAAAAAAAGAGTCATTGCATTTAATAAATCTTCCCTTGCAGACGATACAGTTACCCAGCAATGGGAAAGTTACTTAAATAATTGTGAAGAATTGTTTGTATTTACAGACGCACTTACACATAAGGGCGTAAAAACGCTTTCCAATATACTTATTAATAAAATAAGCGCAAACATGCGTTATAACAGAGCAGTAAAAGCAATGGTGGTAGGACTTCCCAACGTGGGCAAATCAATGCTTATAAATAGCCTTACGCAGTCAAGCGGAGCAAAAACCGGCAACCGTCCGGGTGTTACGAGAGGCAATCAATGGATAAGAATTAACAGCGAATTGCATCTTTTAGATACTCCGGGAGTGCTTATGCCTAAAATTGAAAGTGAAGAAGACGCTTTTAATTTAGCAGCAATCGGATGCGTAAAGGATACTATTTTTGATAAATACGCAGCATGCAAAGAGATTATACAATTCTTAAAATTAAAATATCCGCACTTACTAAAAGCAAGATACAAACTTGAAAATATTGATAAGCCCGATGATGAGCTTATATCCGATATAGCCTTGAAGCGAGGCTTTATTTTAAAAGGCGGAGAAATTGATCTTAACAGATGTACTGACATTATATACGATGAATTTAAAAACGGAGTAATAGGCAAAATAAGCCTTCAGTCTCCGCATATTATATAAGGCGGCAGCAGATAAGCTAATGTTTAATGATAAAACTATAGAAGAGATTAAAGAATATTTTAAAACAGTTCAAATAAGCTCTTATTGTGAATATTATGATATGCTGCTTTCAGACAGCCGTAAGAATGTTACAGCTTTTGCATATCAATTGCAAAAACGCGAAGAAACGTACAAAAAAGAATTAAACAGAATTGATAATATGATAAAAGCTCAAAGCGAACTTTTTGAAAGCGATACATTCGCTGTTGCGGGAATTGATGAAGTAGGACGCGGTCCTCTTGCAGGTCCTGTTGTGGCATGCGCTGTTATTATGAGCAGCGGCGCAAAAATACTGCACATAAACGACAGTAAAAAATTATCAGAAAAAATGCGCGAAGAATTGTATATACAGATACAAGAAAATTCTTTATCAATAGGTATAGGAATTATAGATAATGCAAGAATAGACAAGATAAACATCTTAAACGCTACTAAAGAAGCCATGAAAAGCGCGGTCTCAGACTTAAAAATAAAACCTGATGCTCTTATTATAGACGCAGTTAAGCTGCCGATAGATATTATTCAAAAGAGCCCCATTAAAGCGGATGAAAAATATTACTCTGTAGCTGCTGCAAGCATTATTGCTAAAGTAACTCGTGATAATATGATGAAAGAATATGCTTTAAAATATCCGCAGTACGGTTTTTGCGAAAACAAGGGCTACGGCACAGCCGAACATATTGAGGCAATACATAAATACGGCCCGTGCCCTATTCACAGGCAAAGTTTTATAAAAAATATTTCACTTGCTAACAGCAAAACAAAAGGAAACTCAGGTGAATATGACGCCAGACAATATCTTATAAATAAGGGCTATGAAATAATAAGAAATAATTACTCGACTCAATACGGCGAGATAGATATAATTTTTAAAGATAATGAATACTTGGTTTTTTGTGAAGTTAAGACTAGAAAAAATTCGGAATACGGAACCGGCGCAATGGCAGTGGGACTTGATAAGATAAATAAAATAACAAAAACAGCTCTTGTATATATAACTGAAAATGAAATTTCCGATATGGATATACGCTTTGATATAATAGAAGTATACGATGACGGCAAAGTAGTACATATAGATAATGCTTTTATGGCAATGGCATAAAAGCATTATTTTCTTCTGTATTCAATTAATTTTCTAAATTGTTATAATTCCTGATAACTTAGCATTTCTCTGCAAAAATACACTATCAATATTGATAAAAATATATTCCATATTGATGATACTATCAATATAAACCCCGGCTGATACATAATCGGATATAAATTTTTCAGTAATGCACCGATTATCACTCCGGGTATGCTTATCATTATAAATGCAGAAAAGTAAAGAATAATTGTAATAATCTTATTCGTATTGGCTTTTATAAATTTCTCACAGAGTATTCTTACAGTGATGTATAATATTCCGAATGTTATTCTTGCAGCTATGCATATTATTATATTTGCTATTGATGCTTTCATAACAAGCCCTGCCAGCAAAAATATAATTGTAGATTCGGCAGCAGTTTTTAAAAAATTCTCTGCGCATATGAAAATCAACTTCTTAAATATGCCCGAAGGGATGAGGTAAATAAAATGATTGTTAAATTCTTCAACACACCTTGAGGGAGATGTTGAGAAAACTGATAATAATACCGTGAATATAAACAACGGAGCAAGCGTTTTATCTTTTGTAAAAAGCGCAAAAATAAATGCCGCTAAAATATAAAAAATAGAATATTTATCAAAAAACAAATCGCCTCTTCTTTTATTTTCAAGAATTTGCTTATAGAAAAATACGCTCGATTTTCTGCCTCTTTTCAAACCTGTTTTTTTAATTATTTCCACGCTTGGCGCGCTTTGAGGGTTGTTTTTAATTTCAAGTCTGCAAATTACATCTTCATAATAATCAGATTTTAATTTTAAAATAATAATAACTGCAGAAAAGATATATGCTATTGTAGGTATAATAGATATTATAAACATTACATTATTTTTAATAATCCAAGAAATTGTTAAAACCTGCATCCATCCCGCAATTGGTATCAAACTTATAACAGGAGCGCTTGACGCAAGAACAATTGCCTGCAATATACTTTTCCCTGTCAAAATTTTAGCTATTGCAGGCAAAAGAATAACAATAAATATTAAAGCGCAAAAAATGTAAATAATATTTTTAACTAATTTCTGTTTATCAGTATCATCGCTTGCGAATAAATAAATTGCCATTGCAGTTATGTTTGAAGTTAATATTACTATCAAATAGCAAACAAGCAAAATTACCAGATTCGCAAAAGTCATATTATATATTTGTTTTATCCACGGCAGCGTAAGCAGCAGCAATAGGCCTATGCAAAAAGATATACCGGTCTGTTTTAGTATGCCGTATAACAGTACCAGTCTTGATTTTATAGGACTTACAAACAGGTATTTCATATCAGCCTTGCTGAAAAACGCCGTTCCCGCTCTCAGCCCCTGTACGCTTCCGACAATGTATGTAGATAAGTAAAAAAGAAAAATCAGTGAATATAATTCCGATATATCCCTCGTTACAAAATTAAATTTTGACGAATAAAAAGAAAATATTATTAAAATTATAAATATAAACAATATCGCTAATTTGGATACATTATATCGATAATCAATAAAATAATTTTTAATTTTTTTATAAATTAAATAAAATAGAGCTTTCATTAATAACACCAATTATATTGAGTAAATCAATTATTTTCTGTTGTTTGCATATTATTTTCTGTCTTGTCTTCATTGTTACTTACAAGCAAGCTGTTTGTGCATTCCAGTATATATTGACCTGTAACGTCCAAAAATAAATCTTCCAAATTCAATGTCTTATATTTTGTTTTAGCTGTCCTTATCTTAGACGCAACAATTTTTCCTTCAATCATAAAATAAATTCTGTCCCACAATTCTTTGAAATCATTTAGCAAATGTGTGCATACTAAAACTGAAGTATCTGTTTGTTTAAGAGAATTTAACACATTTTTGACTTCTATCGCAGCTTGCGGATCAAGTGAAATTAAAGGCTCGTCCATAAGCAGAACATTAGGCTTTGCAAGTAAAGCACATATAATGTTTAATTTTTTCTGCATGCCTATTGATAAATCTCTTCCCAAAGTATTTCTTTTATCATTCAAATTAAAACAATCCAAAAGTTCTTTGGCATAGTCTTTATAATCGTTTATTTCATAAGCCCGTGCAATAAATTCTATATGTTCATAAACTGTCAAAAGATCATATACTGAAGGGATTTTAGGAACGTATCCTATCATTTTTTTAGCTTGATTTGATTTATTATTTATTTCGCATATGTAAATATTGCCTTTATATCGTAAAAGCCCAGCAATGCAATTTATCAGCGTTGTTTTCCCCGATCCGTTAGGACCAACCAGCAGCGCAATTTCTCCTGCGCCGACCTCAAGACACACATTATCATTTGCCGCTGTTTTGCCGTATTTTTTTATGACATTCTGTACAGTTAGCATCTGCCCCTCCAAAAAAGTTCTGCCCTGTATTATACCATATAAAAACAGTTTCTTTAAAAAAATTATTAAAATATGTCCTTTTATGTTAGAATATTATAATACTTTATTTGCAAGAGGAAATCATGAAAAAATTGACAGCTGTTTTATTAATTATAATATTTACCATATCATTATCATCATGCGGAAAATCAAAAAACCTTACCGATTATGGTCTGGAATACCAGCCCGGCGGTTTTTATTACGCGTATTCAACAGAAGGCGGGTATGCCCTGTACGTTCACAACGATAAATCATCTGCGCTTTCCGCCGATGAATTAGCTGTTTTAAATCCATATTTTGAAGAATTGAAAGACATATCAGCGTTTACTTATCCTTATTTGGCAATGGTGTTTTACAGCAGCAACGAAATGAGCGTATCAGCATTTTTACCGGAAAAGAGCGTATATTTATGTTACTACTACAGCAAAGAAGATAATGTCGAAATTGAATTCGCATATTCTTACAAAGATGATAAAGTATTGGGTTATAAAGTAATAAACAGCGATTACGATATAAGTTCAGACACTGTACTTGAAAATGCCCGATTATATTATCAAAGCGATATAAGCGGTCTTCAGAGCGTTTACAAAATAAAACTTAAAGATTGGTTTTAAATTAATTTGATTATTTTGTATAATTTAGTATACTATTAGTATAAATGACATTAATTGTAGGAATTTTATATTATGACTGACACTCAAATAAGAAACAAAGCGCTGTCGTACAGATGGGGCATATATTTTATAGTTCTTTTATTATTTTTCTCAGGAGTTTTTCTAAGATTTTCGCCTGCAGCCATAAAAACGCAGCTGCAGGACGCTTTTTTGTTAAACGCTGTTGGGTTCTCAAATTTAAACGCAATGTATTTCTATACATATATGATTATGCAAATACCTGTAGGCATTATGGCGGATACAGTTGGTCCGAAGAAAATGATATTTACGGGAAGCATAGTTATGGGCATCGGCTGCGTTATATTCGGTCTTGCCAAGACAGAATCAGCTCTATTAATATCACGCCTGCTGCTCGGCCTGGGTTCATCCGTCTTTTATATTTCAATATTAAAATGGCAGACAAGATGGTTTACTGAAAGTGAATACGGATTTATTACAGGCTTCACAACTTTTTGCGGCAACATGGGCGGCGCGTTCGCGCAAGGGCCTCTGGTTGCGTTGGTAGGATTAATTTCGTGGCAGTTATCATTTTTATATACCGGGGCGGTAGTTTTTGCACTTAGCGCCGGAATATTTTTTTTATTCGAAAATTCCCCTAAAGACAAAGGCTTTAATGTAATATCCGAACAAATTGATAAGAAGAGCAATGTTAATATTTTTACTGCCTTTATGAATGTTCTAAAAAACAAAAATATCTGGCCTTTATTTTTGTATTCTTTTTTATGCTCGGGCGTGAGTTTTACCACAGGTATCTGGGGTGTTACTTTTTTATCCCAGATTTATAATGTCAGCAAAATTTCTGCAGGACAAATTATGTTCTGGCAGACAGCCGCATTTTGTTTGGGATGTGTTTTTATCGGGAAAATTTCAGATATGATAAAAAGCAGGAAAATACCCGCAATAGTATGCGCCTCAACCTGCCTGCTTATTTGGTGTATTTTATATTTTGACGGAATGAAAAATATTCCGTTTTATACTGCATCTATATTAATAATTATTGCCGGAGGCTTTAACTGCGGAGCCGTTATGTGCATAACAAGCGCAAAAGAAATATGCAATCCTTTATTTTCAGGCGTTTCTACGTCTTTTATAAATACCGCCCCGTTTATAGGCGGAAGCATATTCCCGATAATCTTCGGTTTCATTATTGATAAATATACACCCTTATTCAGTGGGGCGCCGCTTTATCATAAAGCTTTTTTAATGTTTGTCGCCTGCCTTACCATAGCATTAATAATGTCTTTATTATTCATTGAAACAAAAGCTAAAAGCATATATATAAAAAATATTTAATTTAATATAAACTAAACATATACGGAGGAAATCTATGAATTACGCAGAACTATTAAAAACAGCACGTGAACATATGAACGGAAACTGCAAAGCATGTAAAATTTGCAATGGCGAAGCGTGCAGAGGCGTAATGCCGGGTCCGGGCGGCAAAGCTACAGGAGACGGATTTGTGCGCGCCTACAACAAGCTGCAGCAGATTAAAGTACATATGGATACCATTTATGAAGAGTCCGAAATTGACACTTCGTGCAATTTATTCGGACATACATTTAAGTATCCCATATTCGCAGCACCCATAGCCATACCCCATATACAATACGGAGAAGCGTACAATTCAAAGACTTATAATACGGCAATAATAAACGGCTGCAAAAGTGCGGGCACTCTTGGTTTTACTTGTTTCGACCCTGTCCAGGCTGATACATTAGAGCCGATAATAAACGCAGGAGGCTGGGGAATCCCTACGGTTAAACCTTGGCCCGTGGATGTTATGCTGGAGCAATTTAAAGCGTCTGAAGAAGGCGGGCTAATAGCTGTTGCTACTGATGTTGACGGAGCAGGTCTTGCACTCGTAAAAGGTATGGCTAACCCTGTTGGCCCGAAATCAGTAAAACAGCTTGAATATCTAATTTCAAGCGTAAAAATACCTGTAATTATTAAAGGCGTTATGACTGTTGCAGGGGCTAAAAAAGCAGCGGAAGCAGGCGCGTACGGAATAGTCATATCAACGCATGGCGGCCGAGTACAGGATCAAACCCCCGCTCCCGTTGAAATGCTTGAGGAAATAGCAGATGCCGTAAAAGGCAAAATAAAAATAATGATTGACGGTTCTATAAGGACAGGAGTTGACGCATATAAATGCCTTGCATTAGGCGCTGACGCAGTGCTTATCGGCAGACCATACGCCGTTATGGTATACGGAGGAGGATCCGAAGCCGTAGAATATTATACTAATATGATAGGCGCTCAGTTAAAAGAAGCTATGATGATGACTGGCGCTAAAAACTTGAGTGAAATTAATAAAAGCAAATTATTTATAGATAAAAGTTTCTAATATATATGAAAAAGTAAAAAGGCTGTTTTATCAGCCTTTTTATTTCTTTAAACAGTAAATTTTCTTAATAGCCTAATTCTTCTCCTACGATAATTACTTTTATTCTGTCCTTTTTCGCAGGTATTTGATATCCGATAACCGTTGTGTAGGAACATACTTTAGAAGAAGATTCACATTCCATGCACTTGCCGATTTTAGCACACGGAATATCGAGTTCAAAACGCTTGGCGTTTGACGGCGCAGCTATGTTTTTAATTCTATCATACGCGGCTTTGATATCCGTCACAATTTTATTATAACCGGCAATTACAATGACGCTTTTAGGTCCGAATATCATTGCCGCTACTCTGTTGCCACCCCTATCTATATTCAACAATTCACCATTTTCTGTTATGGCGTTTGAAGACGTGAAATATGTATCGCAAAGTAACGCTTCTCTGAATAGGTCATTTATTTTTTCAGATGGTATACTTTTATCATATCGGTCTAAATAGCTGTATTTCCCATTTCTTAAATACTCTACAATTCCTGTTTCAATTAATGTCACTGAACCGCCGCAAGAAACTTTTTCTCCGTCTTTTAAAAACTTTTTTACTTCTTTGATAACATCCTCTTTTGTTTCTACATAGCATGCATACATATTGTTTTTTTGCAGGTTTGCTATAGTTGACTCGATTTTTTTGTCAATAATAAATTTTTTGTTTTTATCCATTGCCCATACTCCTTTATTTTTATAATAATATAATGGACTGGTTTGTATATTTTGTCAATAGATATTTACTATAAATTCATTTTATGGTATATTTAAATTTGTAAATAAAGCAAACAAAATTTTATAGTTAATTTGGTGTTTTATGACTGAATATGAAAGCTTCATTAAAAATAAAATTATTGAATTTGTAAATACTGACCCACGCAATGTGCTGCCCGCTCACAATAACATGAGAATATACGACGAACCTTTAATAGGCATAGCTGACGCGGACGATGATTATTTTAAAGAGTTTCAAAAACCGGGGATAGTAGGCAAAAATTTTATGCTGCCCAATGACTGGCTAAATGGCGCGCAATCTGTTATTTCATATTTTCTGCCCTTTACAAAAGAAATTCGCGATTCTAACCGTATGCCGGGCATGCCATCTCAAGAGTGGATGTCTGCCAGAATAGACGGCGAAAAATTCAACAACGCAGTACGCGCTTTTATTGTAGAGGAACTTAAAAAAATAAATGTTGATGCTGTCGCTCCTTGTTTAGACCCGCGTTTTAAAATTGAGGAAATAGTATCAAACTGGTCTGAGAGGCATGTCGCTTTTACAGCCGGACTGGGAACTTTCGGACTACACAGAGCAGTCATTACATCCAAAGGCACTACAGGAAGGTTCGGCAGCGTGGTAACAACCTTAAGAATCACACCGACCCACCGCAATTATACACAGTATTATCAATATTGCCCTTATCTTACGCAGGGAAAATGCGGCGCTTGTATCTCAAAGTGTCCGATAAATGCTATAAGTGAAAACGGCAAAAATAATAAAATGTGCAGCGAGTACATTGACAGAGAGATATTATCTATATACGCGCCTCGCTATGGCTGTGCAAAATGCAATATGAGCGTGCCTTGTGAATCTAGAATACCAATAGATACAAAATGATTTTCGGAGGACAATTTAATGTCAAATTATATAAAAGGCGAAAAGTCTAAAGAATATATTATACAATGCGCCGCCGAATTATTTTGGAAAAACGGATATTGCGCAACGGGAATAAACGATATTTTAAATGCGGCCGGTTTATCAAAAGGTTCTTTCTATTTTTATTTTGAAAGCAAAAAACATTTAGCAGCTTCTGTAGCCGATTACTTCAATAAAACCAGAATGGATGCTATTTCAAAAATTGCAAACAATAAAAACTGGACAGAATTTGCTGAGCAAATTTCTGAGAACCTTATTGAAAGAGCAGAAAATAATCACAGTTACGGCTGCCCTTTTGCGACACTGGGCGCTGAAATCGCTTTTTCAGAGCCCGAATTATCATTAAAGTGTTACGACCCTATAAAAAATATAACCGCGATTTTCAAAGATGTATTACTAAGAACAGGTTTTGATAAAGAAAATGCTGAGGCATTAGCACAACGTGCCATGGCGATTTACGAAGGATATTTATTATTTTATAGAATGAGCAAAGATATCAGTCAGCTGCACAATCTTTCAAGAGACTTAAAAGCACTTGCAGAACATATATAAAAATTAAGAATTAACATGCAAATTTTATCAGTTAAATTATTAAATTTTTATAATATAATATTATAATTTTGGAGGTTAAATATGACTCATGCAGAAATTCTCGAAAATGCACGTAAATTCATGAACGGAAACTGCAAGGTATGCAAAGTTTGCAACGGAGAAGCATGCCGCGGCACAATTCCCGGCCCCGGCGGAAAAGCTACGGGCGACGGCTTTGTGCGTTCTTATAAAAAACTTCAGGAAA
>JAAZOI010000115.1 GCA_012797825.1 Eubacteriaceae bacterium
AAAAGAAATTAATAATAACAAGCGCAGAAGCGCTTTCATTTCCAATAAGCGAAAATGTTTATGATTATATACTTAAAATAAAAATTTCCGATAAATTCGACATATCTTTATTGTCTTTGGATTTAATAAATTTGGGATACGAAAGATGCGAAATAACGGAAAGCAAAGGACAGTTTTCCATAAGAGGAAGCATAATTGACATATTTTCGATTAACTCTGAAAACCCCATAAGAATTGATTTTTTTGCAGATGAGATTGAAAGCATAAAATATTTTGACTCTGACAATCAAACATCGCTGTATGCGATAGATAATGCGGAAATTTATCCGTGTAAAGAAATTATATTTACAAAAGAAGAAGAAAATAAAATATTAAAGTGCGCTGAAGATGAAATTGAAAAAAGATTAAATGCAGTAAAAAATTTATCTGATAACAGTTCTTTAAAAGAAGAAATTACAGATAATTTAAATCAACTTCGCAATTGTGTTTTATCACGTCCTTCTTATTTATCCAAGTTTACGAATAAATCAGTTAATTTTTTATCATATGTAAAAGATGCAATAATAGTTACAGACTCAATAAACTCAATAATATCAGGATATAGCGACCATATAAAAAACTATACGCTGCTTTATTCCCAATTGTATGAAAAAGGCAAGGCATTTGCGTGTGAGATAGATTCATTGTTTAAATTTGATAAACTGCTTGAAATAATTCAACAACAACAAGTGTTATATACAGAGCAGCTATATGCTCAAAAAAACAACACGGATATAAACATTGATATAAACGTAAGAATTACGGCAAATTATTTTAAAACTTATCAGTCATGTAAAGACGCTTTAGTTTCTTATATTAATAATAAATATAAAATTGTTTTCTGCCTTCTAAAAGACAATCAAAAAGAAAATATTAATGAGATTATCTCTTCATATGAACTTAAAGAAAATTCAGACATTAAATATATTTATTGTGAGCTGCCGCAAGGGTTTGAGCTTTATAAAAGCAAAATTGTTTTTATATCAGCAACTGAAATATTAAAAACTCATATTAAAAAACCCTCCGCTTCTAAAAATGCGAAAGATAAGCTTAAATTTTTCTCTGATATTGCGCCCGGCGACTTTGTGGTGCACGATATTTTCGGCATTGGAAAATATAAAGGCTGCGAGCAGATTTTAAGCGAAGGCGTAAGAAAAGACTTCGCGGTTATTGAATATGCGCAGGAATCCATGATGTATGTGCCGCTAGACCAAATGCATACAGTATCAAAATATATAGGTAACAGCGATAACGTGCCGCGCTTGAGCAAGCTTGGAAGCACGGAATGGAAAGAAAGCAAAGCAAAAACTAAGCGAGCTGTTGAGCAGATGGCAGCCGAGCTGCTTGAATTGTATTCAAAAAGAGAACAAGCGCAAGGATATGCGTTTGCTAAAGACAGCGTATGGCAATCTGAGTTTGAAAATGCGTTTATATATGAGGAAACAGACGAACAATTAAAATGCATTGATGAAATAAAGGCAGATATGGAAGATACAAGGCCGATGGACAGACTGTTATGCGGTGATGTGGGATACGGAAAGACAGAAGTAGCGCAGAGGGCGGCGTTTAAAGCAGTAGACAATAATAAACAGGTTGCCGTTCTTGTACCGACTACTGTGCTTGCGCTTCAGCATTATAAAAACTTCTGCGAACGATTTTCTTCTTTTCCAATTACAATCGAAATGATGAGCAGGTTTAAAACAAAAGCACAGCAGACTGAAATTGCAAAACGTATTAAAGCGGGTAAAATTGATATATTAATCGGCACGCACAGGATACTTTCAGATGACGTAGCATTTAAAGATTTAGGACTCTTGATAATAGACGAAGAGCAGCGATTCGGCGTAGCTCATAAGGAAAAAATAAAAAAATATAAGACAAATATCGATGTTCTTACACTTACGGCAACGCCTATTCCAAGAACGCTGCATATGTCAATGATAGGCATAAGGGATATAAGCATTATTAACGAGCCGCCGAAAAACAGATATCCCGTAATTACTTTTGT
>JAAZOI010000116.1 GCA_012797825.1 Eubacteriaceae bacterium
GGCGAGGAAACAAGCGAGGTTATAATCGCCGCGAAAAATGACAGCGTTGATGAAATAGTGTACGAAACATCCGACCTTATATACCACACAATTGTAATGCTATCCGACCGCGGGGTTAAACCCGGTTTAATACTCGATGAACTTTATAAAAGATTTCATGAGTAATTTTTAATTAAATAATAAGCGCATATAAACTGAACGATTATTATTAATGGTATTCCTATTTTGAAATACCATTTTTTTGTTTTATGGCGGAATATCAGCATTGAGATGTATGCGCATACGCTTCCGCCGATAACTGCTAATATAAACAAAACTTTTTCGGATATTCTGTATCTGTTCTTTTTAGCTTTCTGCTTATCAATAAATACCGCGATAAATGCGATGATGTTTATAAATAATAGATAATATATTAAATATTTCATTAGCTATGCAACTTCCTTTAATTATTGCTTACAAAAAATTATCCTTTTTAAAAAAGGATAATTTTTTATGTGTATCGTATATTTAAAATCTTACGCTTTTCCGCTGCAGTTAAGCACGTTGCGCATTTTATGTGCAACCATTGCCGCTATTGCGTCTCTTGCGGGAGATAAATATTTTCTCGGATCAAACACATCGGGCTGTTCATAAAATACTTTTCGTATTGACGCAGTCATAGCAAGGCGCAGGTCAGTATCAATGTTAATTTTGCATACGCCGTATTTGGTTGCTTTTAAAAGCATTTCTTCAGGTACTCCTTTTGCCCCCGGTATAGCTCCGCCGTATTTATTATTAAGGGCTACAAATTCTTCGGGAACGCTTGAGGCTCCGTGTAAAACTATCGGAAAACCGGGAAGTAGATTTGATATTGTTTCAAGTCTTTCAAAATCGAGCTGCGGTTCACCTTTGAACTTAAATGCGCCGTGGCTTGTGCCTATAGCTATAGCAAGCGAATCAACTCCCGTTTTTTCAACGAATTCCACAGCTTCATCCGGGTCGGTAAAAGTCGCGTTACGCGCGTCCACTTTTATTGCGTCTTCAATACCCGCAAGTTTTCCAAGTTCCGCTTCAACTACTATGCCGCGCTCGTGGGCATACTCGACAACTTTTTTTGTAAGCTCAATATTTTCTTTAAGCGGGAACTTGCTGCCGTCAATCATAACGGATGTAAAACCGTCGTCAATGCATTGTTTGCATATTTCAAAGCTTTCGCCGTGATCAAGGTGCAGCACCAAATCAAGCCCCGTGTCTTCAACAGCTGCTTCTACAAGTTTTCTTAAATATACGGGTGATGCGTACTTTCTCGCTCCCGCCGATACCTGCAGAATAAGCGGAGCTTTTTCAGACAGCGCCGCCGTCATAATACCTTGTATAATTTCCATATTGTTTACATTAAACGCCCCAACCGCATATTTACCCTCATAAGCTTTTTTAAACATTTCTTTTGAAGTTACTAATGCCATTTTCACATCCCCTTTTATTTAGATAGTTATTAATTAAATTATAGCACTTTTTTAATATGTTTTATTTTATATTTATAACTTTCGGATATTTTTTCCTTGGAACGATTCTCTTTTTATCATTTCATCTTCAATCAATCCAAGCACCTTCCGCCAGCTTCTGCTCCAAGTGCATATAACGCTTTTATCTTCCGTTACCCTGGACACAAGTCTTTGTATCGCAATATCTTTATCTATGTTTTCTAAAAGCAGTATAACTCTGTCTATATATTCATCCAAGCTTAAAAGGCACACTTCTCCTCTTTGATGCATACGCTCAAGCTCAGTTTGCTTTGCAATGTATAATGAATGCACTTTTATGCTGTCAGCTTTTACGCTATTTATAATTCTTGCATCATTTAAAATGTCGTCTTTGTCATCCCAAGGCAAATCCGCGATTATGTGCAGGCATAACTCAAAACCCGCGTTTTTTACTGCTTCCGATGCTTTAATCACATCGGTAGCCGTGTGATGCCTGTTTAATATTTTAAGCGTATTATCATTTGATGACTGCATCCCAAGCTCTATTACTATATCAACACGATACTTTTCTTTTATTTCTCGCAAAATATCAATGTGGAATTGCTCTATACAATCAGGTCTTGTTGAAATAGCCAAAGCGACACAGCCAGGCAGCTGCGCCGCTTTTTTCATATAATATATAAATTTATCGTTTTGAATGTATGTGTTGCTATAGCTTTGAAAATAAGCTATATATTTTTGCGCTTTGTATTTTTTTATAAGCAGCTGCCTCATAGTATCATATTGACTTTCAATATCAATATCTAAAGGCATATTTTCATGGCCTGCTCCGTCAGGAGCGCAAAAAATACAGCCGAGCAAACTTTTGTTTCCGTCTCTGTTGGGGCAGTAAGAAGGTATATTTAAAGGTATTTTATATACTTTCTCTCCGTATTTTTTTTCCAGATAATCTGAATATTTATAATACAGTCTGCTCATTCTCTTTTATTATTTAGCGCTGTCTTTGAATTGTTTTGGAATATCCTTTGAGTTTATAGTGAAAACAAATTCCACTCCGTATTTGTCTGAAAGCTTAGAAGCGGCCGCGAAGAAATCGTCAAGTTTCTCTGTGCTGTCTACATTGGCTATTTTTTCAATATTATCTATATATATTTTGCCGATATCATAATTTCCGCTTATTAAGCCGTTAAGAAAACCGAAAAACATTTCCCAAGAAAAAATATAGAATTCTGATAAATCTATGAATCTGATACTGTTTACAATTTCTCTTCTGTGATTTTCTTTTCTGTCGATATAAACTAAACTCATTTCGTCTTTTGAGGCTTCAAAATTTGCCATATCAATAAGTTTTTTTGTCTTGCCGCTGCCTTTGTCCCCGGCAATGAAAGCTATCATACTAACCACCTCTTTCTTTATGTTATATAAACATTATATAAAATTATAATATTTCATTCAAGGACTAATTATTTTATATTCAATGAATATTATTTCTATATTTTATTTAAATATCATATTACTGCCATATTATAAAAAGTTATTTTAAATGTTGTGCCTCTGCCCTTTTCGCTTTCCACCTGCACTATCCCGTCATGAGCTTCTATTATTTCTTTTGCTATGCTGAGTCCCAGACCAAATCCCGAAGGCTGTCTGTCGCGCTTTCTTGCTTTATCCGCTCTGAAAAAACGTTCAAAGACGTGCACAATCTCATCCGGATGCATCCCTATTCCGTCGTCTTCAAACTCAAGTACTACATTATTGTTCTCAAGATAAAGCCTTACCCACACGTTTCCGCCTTTTTTGTTATATTTGCTTGCGTTGTCAACAAATATTTTTACAAGCTGTTCTATTCTGTTTTTATCGGCTGTTGCCACAATATCGCACTGCTGAGAATAATGCAAATTAACGTCTCTTGATTTCGACATAGGCATCTGGCGCATACAAGTGTCTTTTATCAGTTCGCTCAAATGAATCTGTTCAAGATCAAGATCAAGTCCTATATCTTCTGCGTTTGCAAGCATAAGCATGTCATCAATAAGACTCCGCATAGCCAGAACTTCGCTTTCAATATTGTCAAGCCAATTTAAATTTTCTTTTATCGGAAAATTTTCCTTTGCCCTTAAAACATCTACGTTTGTCTGAATTATTGTAAGCGGCGTTTTTATTTCATGCGAAGCATCCGCTATAAACCTACGCTGTTTTAAATAAACTTCGGTAATGGGTCCCAGTCTTTTGCCCGCGAAATACCATCCAAGCGCAATCATAGTAAGCACTCCCGCTCCGCCCATTATAATCATTGCTTTTGTAAACAGGGAGAGTATTTTTTTCTCTTGCGTTATATTCTGTACTACCTGTACCACCCAAGCTTTATTTTCTCCTTTTATTTTCTGAGTAACTATTCTGTACGGAACTTTATTGACTATTATGCTGTCAACTTTGATACTGTCGTTCTGAGAAACATCGTATGCAAAAATTTTTATGCTTTCCTGCATTTTTTCGTTAATGTTGTGAACTGCATACACGTTGATTTCTGAGTTGTATACGATGTAACTTTCTTCGAATTGAGAAAATAAATTTTGACTTGAATAAAGTGATTCTTTTAAAAAATCATTATTAATGTTAAGTTGATCGTTTGATACGGTAAATGCACCCTGAATAATTTTATTTGTATATTTAAGTGATGCTGCCGTCATTATACCCGATAAAAACGCGATTATTACGATACAAAAGACACAAACAAATGATACCAGTATAGGTATGTTTTGCATAGCTATTTTTATTTTTAAATCTTTTAACAACTTAATCTACCTTCAGTACGTAGCCTATTCCTCTTACTGTCCTTATGCTTAAAGATGTGTTTAATAATCTTTTTCTTAGATTATGGATATGAATTTCTATATTGTTTTCCGTAACATAACTGTCAAGCCCCCAGATTTTATCAAGTATCTGTTCCCTTGAAAAAACCTGTCCCGGATGTTTAAGTAAAAGCTCAAGCAATTTGGCTTCTTTCTGCGGAAGCTGATAAATCTTGCCCGCTATTGTAGCTATATTGGATTTTACATCATAGCTTACTTCTTCTAAAGTGATTATCTGATCTGAATAATCGCTGTAGCTTCTTCTGTGAAGCGCTTCAATTCTTGCAAACAATTCTTTTGCAGAAAACGGTTTTGTAAGATAATCGTCCGCCCCGCATTTAAGACCGAGTACTCTGTCATCAATTGTGGATTTCGCGGTGAGCATCAAAACAGCAGTATTTTTTTTGTTTTGTCTCATTTTTTTAACAATGTCAAGCCCGCTTATCCCCGGAAGCATGATGTCCAGCACAACCACGTCGTACGCATCGGAAAGTGCGTGCAAAAGCCCTTCGTCTCCATCTGATGCTATGTTGCACTCATAGCCGTATACTTCGCATAAAGCCTTAACAGCATCCGTTATTTTTTTCTCGTCTTCAACAAATAAAATTCTCATATTTTTCCCTCTGTTTTATTTTAAAATGTTGAAATGCATATTGGTTGCTTGAGTCTAAATATTGTGTCAATCTCAACTGCGGTGTTTTTCTCGCAATTAATAAGTCCTAAGGCATGCAGCTGCTCTGCCGGTATGCATCCCATTATAAAGGATGTAAAGTCTTCAATATTTATATTTATTTCTTGCGGCTCTTCTTTTGCGCCGAAATAAGCTTTTGTATAACTATTATTATACTTGTCCCAAATAATAAAACAATACCCCGTTTTCATATCCTTGTTATCAAGTAAAGTAAGCAGGCGCTGAGCGTTAATCGCCTTATACATAATTCCAAGGCCGCACCTGCAGATATGGTGATAGCCCGAGGGTATAACAGCATCGTATATACTTCCGGCATTGTTTAAATTATAATAAAAATACTTATCGTAAGTGTATACTTTAGCAGTCTGGAATTGGTCTTTAAGGCAGTGTATATACGATAAAAACCATTTATGGCCGTCAGGCGTAAGCGTTACAAGCCTTTGCACAAGAATTGTCTGGTCATAAGGATTATACTGCGGATCTTTCTCAAATTCAATTATTGCGTATCCTATATATTTTCCTTCATCATCTTTAATAAGAACGATATTATCATCGCTTACATCATTTTTAAAGTTATGCCACTCATAATCGTTCACAAGGCACATACCGTGATGGGTTTTTGCATATTCGTTTTGTATATTCCTTGAGTGTTCAACGCTCCCCTTTGCGAATGGATAAATGTTTTTATTCTCATAAAATTTACAATGGGCAGTATTTATAGTATATTCGTATTTTTCTATTCCCCAGCCGAATCCGTACTTTTTATAAAACGATGGTCTGAAAGGATAAAGCATAACCATATCCGCGTTTTGTTCTTCAGAGTAATCTAAAAAGAAGCATATCAGCTTATCAGCAATGCCTCTGCCTCTGTATGCGGTATCTACTGACACTCCGCTCAAAGCGTAAATGTCGGTAAATTTGCCATAAAAATTCATGCTGAATTTGTTGACTGTAATAAGACCCGCAATGCCGCCGTCACATTCGCAAACAAAAACATCGCAGTCTTTAATTTTTTCAATATCTTTAAAAGACTGTATAATATTTTCTATGCTTTCCGACAATTTCTCATCAGCGTAAAAGGATATGCTTTTAATATACGCCGCTTTTTCGTAGTCTTTTTTTTGTATTTTCCTTATTTGCATCACTTAGTTATAACCTTCTTGCTTACTTGTCGTTTATTTTTAAAATTTCACCTACTGTGTCAAACTTGTATCCCTGTTCTTTAAGTTTTGGTATTAGTATATCGAGCGAGTCCGCGCAGTATTTTGCGTCATTGTGAAAGCAAATTATATCGCCGGGGTTAATATTGGAATTTATTATATTCACTATGTAATCAGCGCTTGAGCTTTTCCAGTCAAGAGAATCAAGGCTGTGAATTATTACTGTTTTGCCTTTTTTATCCGCAGCGTTTACAACGTTGCTTCCCACATATGAAAACGGCGGTTTGAAAAGTTCAATCTGTTTGGTATAGACCTGCGATATTATTTGGTCTGCATCTGTTATTTCTTTTTCAATTTTATAAGTCATCATTTTTTTCATGTCTTTATGAGTGTTAGAATGATTTCCTATTTCATGCCCCGAGTCGCTTATTTTTTTGGCAAGGTCTTTGTTTGCCTCAACCCACTGCCCCGTTAAAAAAAATGTGGCTTTTACGTTGTTTTTATTAAGAATATTGAGTATCTGTTCCGTATAATCCTGCGTATTTTCGTTTACCTCTATTGTAACTGAAATTATCTTATACTGGGTATCAGCTTTATATACAACATTCTGCGCTTTAGTTGAGGTATCCTGTATTTTCTCCTTGCCTATAGCCGTTGATGCGAATGCGACGACAATTACTGCCGCTATTATTATAAGTATGATTTTCAAAATTCTTTTTGATATGTACATACACAAACCCCCTTTTTAAAATTCTTATTTAAAATGAGGGCAAGTTATACGTAATATCTTAAAAAATATTAGTCAAAAAAATCTTTCGAGAACACATAGTTGACTCTTATAAGATTTTTACTGTTATCTTTATTTTTTTTATATCTTATCAGCTCATACGCTGTAAACGCTCCTATCGCGCATGCCGCGATTATGCCAAGAGCCGCGCCTATTGAAATTTCGTCATTATTATCTTTCATTTTCCACCTCATAAATTTATTGATATTATAAGATATTTTTTTGATATTGTAAAATTGTTATTATTCATATATATTTATTGTTGTGTTTAAAATAATATACTTAAGGAATTATCATGAATAAAAACGATATAGTGCAATTAAAAATAGAAAAATTTAAAACATTAAACAGAACTCTCGGCTATTGTGAGAATATTCCAGTATTTTTAAAGGGCGGCATGCCCGGTCAAGTTGTAGAAGCTGAAATAAAAAGAAAAAGAAGTAATGTCTGCGAGGCTGATTTAATTAACGTTGTTGCACCGGCTGATTATGAGAGAGTAACAAGCTGCGCCTCGCATAATATATGCAACGGCTGCTCGTATCTTAGCATGCCTTATGAAATGCAGATAAAATTCAAGGAAGATTATATTTTAAACTTATTTAAAGAAAATAACATACAGTACAAAAACTATCTCGGTTTTTTGTCTTCTCCCGAAATATACGCATACCGCAACAAAATGGAATTCGCTTTCGGCAACTCGCAAAAAGGCCAGCCTGTAACTGCAGGACTTCACGTTAAAAATAACATTTACGATATTATATCCGCCGAAAGCTGCGAACTTATCGACGATGACTTTCAGACAATACTTACAGGCATCATAAAACACTGTCGTGACAAAAACTACACCTACTATTACAGAAGGTCTCACAAAGGGCTTTTGCGTCATCTTATTTTAAGAAAAGGCGTATATACCTCTCAGATAATGGTAAACATCGTCATCACTTCTCAGGAAAGTTTTGATGAGCAAAGTTTTACAGACATGCTTTTAAGCCTTAAACTAGATAAAAAAATCGCTTCCGTAATATGCACAATAAACGACTCCGTATCAGATTTCATACACGCGGAAGATATCAGAGTATTATACGGCGTTGATTATATAGAAGAAAAATGCTTTGACAAAACTTTTATCATCTCCCCTTTCTCGTTTTACCAGACCAACTCCAAAGCCGCGGAAGCGCTTTACGGCGTTTGCATTGATATGCTTAAAGATAAGCATTGTGATGTGCTGTTTGATTTATACTGCGGCACGGGCACTATAGCGCAAATGCTTGCAGGCAGCGCAAAAAAAGTTATCGGCGTTGAGATAATAGAAGAAGCTGTGCAGTCGGCAAGACAAAACGCAAAACTAAATGATATAAATAACTGCTCTTTTATCTGCGGCGACGTTTTAAAAGTCATTGATGAGATACAACAAAAACCTAACATTGTCGTGCTTGACCCGCCGCGCTCGGGAATTCATCCCAAAGCACTTGCCAAAATTGCGGATTATAACTCCCAGCATATCCTATATGTTTCGTGCAACCCCACAACGCTTATTAAAGATTTGCAGTATCTGACAGAGCATGGTTATAAGATAGACAAGCTCGCCGCTGTGGATATGTTTCCGCATACCCCGCATGTGGAAGTCTGCTGCTTGCTGCAATACATGGGGAGCTTACATGAATGAGACCCCTAAAAGGACACATCCC
>JAAZOI010000117.1 GCA_012797825.1 Eubacteriaceae bacterium
AAACGGTTTGGAAGTATGCACATGCAAAAGAACGCAATGCGAAAGGCACGGAAAGTGCGCGCAGTGCATTGAGCACCATAATAAAAAACTGCCTGCGTGTATGCGGGCAGGGAAACCTAAACGAGAAAGAACAAGAAAAAGCGAATAAAGCATACTATAAAAAATTTTATATAGATATATATAATAATTTTATAAATTAAATAAGCGAAGATAAAAACACAGTTCCGGTTGGTAGTCCGGACGCGGCAAAACCGTCAGTAACCTGCCTCCTTTGGTTGTCCGTTCTTTGCAAAAGAAAATAAAGGAGGAAATTATATGGACAGCATAGTATCTTGTTTTACAGTTTTTTTTGAAGAACCTTTTTGGGTAGGCGTATTTGAGCGTGAGTGCTGCGGAAGATATGAAGCCTGCAAGATAACATTCGGCTCGGAGCCTAAGGATTATGAAATATACGAGTTTCTTTTAAAAAATTATTGTAATTTAAGATTCAGCCCTTCTGTAGAAGCTGAAATGTCTCATCCAGTGAAGATAAATCCCAAACGGATGCAGCGTGAGATTAGCAGGCAAATGCAGAAGAAAGGCATTGGCACAAAAGCGCAGCAGGCATTAAAACTTCAGCACGAACAGGGCAAAGTCGAGCGTAAGAAACAAAACAGAGAAAAGCTGGAAGCGCAAAAAGAACGGCAGTTTGAGCTAAAAGCGGAAAAACGCAAGAAAAAACACAGGGGACACTGACTCCTGTGTTTTTATATATAAACTAGTTGCTAAGCGATGTTATAAACATAGGCGTTTCGTCCGCACCTATTTCAAAACCGCAGTTTTGATAAAACTTAATTTTATCATCGTATGATATCAAAACTATTCTTAAATAATCTTTATACTTATCTTTAATTAGTTCAAGTAGTTTTCTTCCGACACCGCAAGACTGATAAGCAGGATTTACAAGTAAATAATGTATGTATGAGGTCATAACGCCGTCGTCCAGCGCGTTGACAAGACCAACAAGTCTGTCTTCATGCCACGCAGTGAAAACCGTATCGGAATTTTTCATGGCAATGCAAAGCTTGTCGGGAAAACTGCCCGAGGCCCAGCCGACCGATAAAAACAAGTCTTTAAGATGTTCGGGGGTTATGTTTTTATCTGATTTATAAATTATATTCATTGTTCTTTATCTCCGTTATTTTTGCAGGTTTCTTTTTTATATGTAAAATTTTATAAATGCAATAAAGCTCGCTGTCATAAATATCTTGAAATGTTGGGCTGTTACATATTTTACCATTAGATTCAATAAAAACAATAATTTTAATATATTTATTACATTTATGGAAAGTGAGCTTGACATTTTACTGTTTATGGTATATATTATATGTAAAGCAAACTTTCCATACAAAGGAGGTATAATGCGTGAAAAACCGATTGGAAGAGATACGAAAAAGCCATGGCGTTAAACAAGAAGAGCTGGCGGCCGCTTTGGAAGTATCAAGACAAACTATAGGCTCTCTTGAAAACGGAAGGTATAATCCGTCGATAATTCTGGCGTTTAAAATTGCGCGTTATTTTAATATGGATATTGAGGATATTTTTATTTACGAGGAGGATGAAAATGAAAAAAAATAATTATAAAGATTACTTAATTGCGGCATTAGGCTTAATATTGCTAATATGCGGGCTTGTCATTATAAAAAAAGTATCAGAACCGCAAGACATAATGCGGGCGCTTCCGTACATATTCATAGGCATAGGCTGCGGCGCATTCGGTCAAGGCATGGGACAGATAATAAGTTACAGGGTTGTAAAAAACAATCCCGACATTTTAAAGCAGATAGAAATTGAAAAAAAGGATGAGAGAAACATCGCTATTACAAATTACGCGAAAGCAAAAGCGTATGATATGATGATATATGTATTCGGCGCGCTGATGGTATGCTTTGCGCTGATGGGGGTTGAATTTATTGAAGTTATACTGCTTGTTTGCGCTTATTTATTCGTAATTTTTTACGGAGTGTACTGCAGGAGCAAATACGAAAAGGAAATTTAGATAAAAACGGCTGCCGAAAAGGCGGCTTTTTTATTTTTATTCATAATCCATATAACTTGTACATATTTTTTTATATAGGTTGTATATCAGGAGAAAATTATGAATAAAAAAATTATATTGCCTGTTTTATTTTTCGGCTCGCTATGGGGAATTGCGGAAGCTGCTTTAGGATATTTACTGCACTTAATTCCGTTCGGCGTCTCCGGCTTTATTATGTTTCCTATCGGTTTTTATTTTATGTACTGTGCATACAAAAGAACGCACGATATAAAAAGCATATTTTTTACAGGCCTCGTTGCATCCGCGGTAAAATTAATCGACCTTGCGCTGCCGTTTATGCCTGTAATAAAGATACTTACACCCTGCGCGTCAATAATATTTGAATCATTTGCGGTCGCGTTATCTTATAAATTATTTAAATCTATGCAAAATAGAATCTGTATTTGCGGTATTGTTTCATCAAGTTTAGGCTGGAGGGTAATGTTTTTATTGCTGCAATATGTTTTAACGCTGTTCGGCATACAGTCAAAATACATAAGCGGCGGAACTATCAGCATGGTTTCGTTTGTGCTCTGGCAGGGGCTTATAAATGTTGTGATATTGTATATATTTTCATATTTTGCGAATAGGAAAAGCTTAAATATATTAGGAAAAAAGAAAATAAATACCCAAATATCAATAGCAACGTTTATAACAGCTATGGGGCTTAGCATAGCGTTCTCATTAATTTAAAATACAACGAGGAGTATATGGCTGACATATTTGACGACATATTAAAACATAAAAAAAATAATGAGCCTTTAGTGCTTGTTACCGTTATAGATAAGCAGGGCGAAGGTCCGCAGGTAATAGGGTCAAAAATGATTGTATGTATAGACAGAACTGTGAAAGGCACTGTAGGCGGCGGAGCGTTG
>JAAZOI010000118.1 GCA_012797825.1 Eubacteriaceae bacterium
AGGACTGCTGATGCCTGCAGAGGTCTGACAGAAAGAAGAGAGGACGAGGGTTCGGATAGGTTTTTCATAGGAGCGAGAGTATACAGAGGTCTGCTGATGCCTGCAGAGGTCTGACAGAAAGAAGAGAGGACGAGGGTTCGGATAGGTTCGATATAGCAAAATCATATTTGTGTTAATTGATGATGAGGAAAATAAAAAATAAAGAAGGAATATATCCTTTAATTACACGGTAAACAAGAAAGCAGTCTACATAGGTCCGGCGGAAAATGAAGAGGGATGCGGCGTTCGGATAGGTTTTTCATAGGAGCGAGAGGATACAGAGGTCTGCTGATGCCTGCGTAGGTCCAGCGAAAATAAAGAGGGAGGATAGGTGCGACACATGAAGAAAGAGAACACAGTCCGTAAAAGCGGGGGCGGACAAAAATTAAGAAGTCGTACGCGTATACCGCCGGCACGAACAATCTTTGTTCCAACTGCGGTATAAGGCAGGCTTCGTAATCATATTATGCGAGGCGGAAGAATTTGTTACAGATTTTTATATATATAAGGAGGGGGAAAATGCCTGACAGGAGAGATTTGGCGTTAAGCCAGTATGATATAAGCCCCATGGCGTACCGTGAGCTGTATTACTTTTGTTTGCAGTACGGCGAGATGAGGCAGCGGCTTTCGGACATATACTGCGTTGGAAGCGGCAGAATAAGCGCGATGCCCAAGGGGACGGATATTAGCGACAGCACGGCGAAAAAAGCCATGGCGGCGGTGCAACTGCGCAAGAACATAGAGCTTATAGAACGGGCGGCAAGGCAAGCCGACGATGAGATAGACGGATACATACTGCGAAATGTAACCGAGGGGGCGGGGTATACTTACCTGCGGCACGCGCTGGGTATGCCATGCGGAAGGAACAAGTTTTACAAAGCGAGAAGGAAGTTTTTTTACATACTATATAAGAACAGGGGGAATTAGGGGGGGGGTTAGTTTGGCGTTGGAGATTTGAAAGCAGTCCGTTGGGGCTGTTTTTTTATTCTAATAATACTTAATATTAGTGTATTATTTACAAAATGTGACATATTGTCTGTTGATATATTGTATTCAAAAAATACAATTATAAGTATAATTCATTTTGTAATTTAAACACAGAGGTAGAAATGGATATAATAAGAGTCTTTGCTGACAATTTAAAAACATACAGAAAACAGCTAGGTTTATCGCAAGAAGAATTTGCTGAAAAATCGGGTTTTCATAGAACATATATAAGTGCTATTGAATGTTATAAAAGAAGCATTTCATTAGAAAATATTCAACGGATTGCTGACGCTTTAGGAATCGAGCCTTATTTATTATTTGTTGAAAAAAGAGATAATGCAAATGGAAGATAAAAATTATATAAGAGAAGAAATTAAAAATATTGTTCTGGTGGAATTTTCAAAACTTATAAGTATAATTGAAGCAGATTTTGTAGCTAATTATAATAAAAAAGTTAATAATTTTCTATTGAGCCAAATGGATGAAAGAATTACAGCAAGTATGGTTTTTGTAAGTAGTTTTGAATCTAAAAGTGGTTTTGCAATTGAAAGCTGCGCAAAAAAAATAGCAAGAATAAGGTATGGCGAAATAAATGTTCCTTCTATTGTAAATCCACATAATTTGCCTCATAAGCTTAAAGAAAATTCTTTAAATGGTCAAGTGGTACTAACTAACGTAGAAACACACAATGGCGATTTAAGAGGCAAAATTTCTGCCTTTAGAGCTAATAATATGGCTGATGGAAGAGGAAGAAACAGAGTTGAAAGCGGAGTGACGCAAGATAGTATTAAGAAATATTTATTGCCTCTTTCCGAAGAGTATACAAGCAATAACATATATACAAAACCTGTGGATTTAGCCTTTTTTGATGGAATAGATTGGAACATAATGGAGCTTAAAGCTGGTGGAGATTTAGATAGCTCGAATGCACCTTCTAATGTTGAAAAATTACTTACTATTTATGTAGATATGGGAATTAAAAATTGCAAAATATATTTTGCCACACTTTATAATAAAGATGGTGAGGGCAATACATGGACTGGTGCAGTAAAAAAACATTTAAGTTATCCTGAAATGTTTTTAATAGGTAAAACTTTTTGGAATAAAATTTTACCTCCTATAATAACGTTTGAAGAATTTACTCATATCTATCGTGAAGCACTTGAAGAAATAGATCTTAACAAAAGAATTAATGATATGTTAAGCGATTGTTTGGGTGAACTGTGATATGGGAAAATATAGCATATACAATATTAATTGTTTTGAATTCATGAAAACAATGCCAGATAGTAGTGTTGATTTAATATTAACAGATCCACCTTATAATATTTCACAATATTCAACCGGGAATATAAATTTACCTGGAAGAGAAGCACTAAATAATAATATTGCTGATTGGGATAATATTACACTAGAACCCAAAGAATTGTTGAATGATTTTAAAAGGATTTTAAAATCTGACGGCAATATTTTTATATTTACAAGTTACAATCTTATAGGCAAATGGCATGAAGTATTTGATAAAGAATTTGATACATTTCAATTTTTTGTTTGGCATAAAACAAATCCAGCACCCAAAATATATAAAAATGGTTTCCTTAATAGTTGTGAAATGATTATCTGTATGTGGAATAAAGGTCATACTTGGAATTTTAGCACTCAGAATGAAATGCATAATTTTTTTGAAAGCCCAATTTGTATGCAACCTGAGAGATTAAAAAATCCCAAACATCCAGCTCAAAAGCCAGTAAAATTATTAAAACATATAGTTAATATTGCTAGTAATAAAGGAGATGTAGTATTTGACCCATTTATGGGGGTAGGCTCAACAGGTGTAGCGGCATTAGAACTTGGCAGAAAATTTGGCGGTTGTGAAATAGATAAAGATTATTTTGAAGCAGCTAAAAAAAGATTGGAGAATATAAAATGAGAATTGAAGAAAAAACATTGATTTTGCCA
>JAAZOI010000119.1 GCA_012797825.1 Eubacteriaceae bacterium
CGCGTCGTTTACTGCAAGTACCGTAACATTGAAAGTATCTGTAACTTTTTCTCCCTGCTCGTCCGCAACTTCTACGGTAATGGTTGCAGGTCCTCCGAAAAGGTTAGCAGCCGGAACAATGTCCAGACTGATTTCATCAGATGACTGATTTATAATAATATTTTGTATTAAAGTTGTATCCGACGAGGTTGCCGTTACGCTCAGCTTGTCAAGACCGGTTTCATTTTCTGTTATGTTTAACGGCACATTATAAATTTCGTCTTCATTCATATTTATATCTAATAAATCTATTATCGAAGGAGCCGTATTTAGTGTATATTCCGAAGTTATATAGTTACCTGCGTTATCTGATATATATACAGTATATACACCGCCTGTTGTTACCGTAAATGCACCGCCGGTAAAAACAGTACCGCCTGATGAAAAATAAGCCGCATCATGACTGCCTGACGCGTATTTCATTTCTTTAAGTCCGGACAAGCCTGAATCTACTGCATTAATGGTTATTAAGCAGCTTCCTGAGGATACTGTCTGACTTACGTTATTAATTATCGGAGAAAGCTTATCTATGTAAATTATATCGGAAACACTCGAAGAGATGTTGCCTGCCGCATCCGCAACCGCAACGCTGATACTATATTGCCCGCTGTTGCTCACCGTGTAATTACTCGGTAAATCCTGCCATGAACCAGAACCGATTTTATAAATATACCTTAAAGGAGAGCCTGAATCTTGCGTTAGCGCCGGCATTATTACACCAACATCCGTATTTGTCCAACTGTCATGCGATAAAGTTATTGACGCAGGAGCGGAAGGCGCTGTTTTATCAATATTACTAATTGTTACGTTCTGAGTCGCGGAAGTTTTTCCCGCATAATCTTTGCTGTATATTGAGTAACTTGCGTTAGATGAAACTGTGAAAGAATATGGTGAAGTTGAACTTACTTTCGTTCCGTCTTTGTAAATTCCTTCAAGTCCGCTGTCAGAATCGGCAGCATTAACTGTTACTGTCACTGAGTTTTTTGTCCAAGATGTGTCGTAACTAACATTGCAAGACGGAGCTGATTGATCATGTATTATAAAGCTTGTGTTTGAAAACACTACTGTATTGGCGCTTGATGGATTAGTATTGGCGCCGTCAAGATAAATGATTAAAGAACGAGTGCCTGAAGGTATTGTGACATTGGAAGAAAGCACTTCGCTGCCTGATACTGCATTGCTATCCTTAGCAATTGTCACAGTAGAAATTACGTTAGAATAATTTGAGCCGCAGAAATCAATTCTTACAGTCGGTACGTCATTTTCAGACCCGGCAGTACCCTCCTGCGTTACAACAGACGTTGTTTGGAAGTCTATCTCCAAGCCTCCCAAATCCACTGAAGTTGAAATGTCGTGACCAGGTTCATTAAGACTTAAGAAACCTATCGCTTCGCCCAGACTTGAATCTGTCATTACTATGTTTGCCCCGTCAAGGTGAGCGCCTGAATATGAGAAAGTATTGCTAGTTATATTCTCTGTATCATATCCTCTGAAATAGTACGGACTTGCCGCAAGCACGGCCTTATCCACCCAATAGAAAGAAGTTATTGTTAAAATGCAAATTAATACAATAAATAATTTATTGTATTTTTTTAGAATTTTTTTAAAAAAGCGATCCATAAATTTTTTGAATTACTCCTCGAAATTTGTCAAAATTTGTATTATACATAATATAATCATATTTCGGTCATAAAATCAATATATATTTGTAATTTTTTACATTTTATTGCGTTTTAGTGCATTAATTTATTAAAAAAGACTAAAAAATGCAGTTTTTTTTCAAAACCGCACTATATTTAGAAAACAATTTATATTTTTGAATGGCGCACCCGAGAGGACTCGAACCTCCGACACACGGTTTAGGAAACCGTTGCTCTGTCCTGCTGAGCTACGGGCGCGCGTTTTGCTAAGGTTATTGTAACATATATTCTTCAAATGTTAAACCACTTTCGTATATTTTTTTAGCTAAATTAACCCCAACGTAACGCAAATGCCAAGGCTCATACATATATCCCGTTATCTTTTCTGAGTCTTTGGGATATCTTATTATAAATCCGTATTTATACGCATTGTCTTCAATCCATTTACTTTCATTAGTGCTTGCGAATTTAACTGCTTTAGAAACGGCGCTTTTAGAAGTTATATCAACGGCAAGTCCTGTCTGGTGCTCGCTGCTGCCGGGCAGCGAAACTCTTTTACTTGCTTTTTTTACGCCTATTATAGAAACAAATTTATTGTAAAGTTTTTTTTGCATATCGTATGATCTGTACGCTGAAACTCCGTATAAAGTATATCCCTGTTTTTTTGCATCTGTAAATAAATTTTCAAGCGCGCTTGCCGCTTCTTTACGCATTTTGTTATATTGACTCAAAAACGTAACATTAACTTTTATAAGGTCTGCGGGAATATAATTTTTAGAAAGGTACCTGTTTTTATTTACTAAAACGTCAATATGATCGGGCTGTAAAATTACTCCGCTTTCATTTACGCTTGATTGAAGTGAATATTTAACTAAATAATTATAATTTTGGCTTATACTTCTGATTTTTGAATGATATGAAACATTGACTGTAATTTCTTCGCCTGTAAGCGCGTCTTTGCTTATTATTACGTTCCCGTTTTCGTCTTCTTTTGATTGAAAAGAATTAGTATTTATTTCGAGTACGGAAGATTTATTGATATGTATTCCCAACACAGTGCAATCGGCAGAAAATTTAAGCGTATCGCCCGGGCGAACAACGCTGCCGCTTTTTGTGTCAGATGTAATATTAACAGAATAAAATATTGAATTATCCAACAGCACAATACAGGCAAGTAAAGCCAGTATAGCTGATATGACGGCAAGTACCTTTTTCAAAACCTATTTTTTATACTTTCTAAAATTTTTACTGATTCTAGGTTCCGTATTTTTTATTATTCTTTTTATATTATCTCTATGTTTATATATAACTATCATGCTTGTAATCATTAAAACAAAAAAACTTGCCGTGTATTCGCTTCCTTTTAAAATCCAGAAATAAAAAGGATAAAGACTTACAACAAGTACTGTTGATATAACAATTCTGTCAGAAATTATCCCTACTATTATTGCTCCTATGCCGAAAATAAAACCTGCAAGAGGAGTCAGCCCCAATGCTATGCCAATATATGTTGCGAACCCTTTGCCGCCTTTGAATTTAATAACAAAAGGAAAAATATGACCCACAACAGCTCCGCATCCCGCAACCGCAGGCGCGTATGTAAGGTCATGAAAAGAGACGCGCGCAATTACAACAGGCGCAACACCTTTTAATATATCTACAATATAGGCAATTATAGCATACTTATATCCTACGGTTACCGCTACATTGCTGGCTCCGGCGTTATTTGTCCCGTGCTGTCGTATGTCAATACCGGCTTTTATCTTACCTATTATATAAGATATTACTATATTGCCGAATACATATCCCATTATAAAAATTGCTGCATATTTTAATATAATCACAAAGATACTCCATTAAATAGATGGAAATTATTCTAACATAAATCTTATATTATCTCAATACCATCAATAAAAAACTATTATACACAATAATATTAATATTATTGTTAACAAACTGCTGATTTTATTAATAAATAAAGGCGCTAGATAGACGCCTTTATACGAAATAACTTTATTTACAACAAAATTTATTTAGTCATCCGCTGCGAAACTTTCCAAACTGACCGACTTTTCGGGTTTGCTGTCGCCGTGTTTTACAAACATTATTGTTATTATTGATAAAACCGAGAAAAACATGGCATAGGGAAACAATGTTCTGTATGATATATGTTCTAAGAAAAATCCAGATAATATAGGCGTTACTATTTGGGCAGCCATTGAAAAAGTATAGTAATACCCGGTGTATTTTCCCACATCCGAGCTTTTGCTCATATCAACAACCATTGGGTACGCGTTAACAGTAATTGCAGCAAAACCAATTCCGGCAAATGCGAACACTACATAAATAGCAGCAGAAAATGTAGTTATTAAAAACGCGAAGAAATAAACAGCAGATAATAATATAAGCCCAATTATAACGGTATTTTTTCTCCCTAAAGTGCCTGCAATTATTCCCGCCGGCATATAGGCCGCGATAGCGAAAATTGTAAACACGAGCAGACTGTTGGCAAATGTGCCGCCTGTCAGCCCCCATACTTTAACCGCGTATCTTGAAAATGCCGACATTATAGCATTAAAACTCATAAAGCAAAAAAACACTGCCAAAAGCATAAAAAACAAGCTTTTTCTAACTTCCTTAGGCATTGCCGCCGATGTGTGTGAGCTTTCTTCTTCTGTATCGTCCGAATATCTTTGTATTTTATTTTCTTTTATAGTAAGAACCAAAACGATAACCGAAATTACCATAACCGCCGCAACCGCTATAAAAACGGGCAGATAATCGGGGTCGTCGACATTTGGTATAAGCACCCTTATTGAAACAAGCGCAAATATGCCTCCCACAGTCCCCATAAGACTTATTATTGCGTTTGCTCTGCTTCTTAAATATTTAGGAGTGAAATCAGGCATCAGCGCAACGGCCGGAGAACGATACGTACCCATTGAGATTAAAACTATCCCGAGCGCTATTATAAACAATATTAAATTATCTTTATACGCGGCTGTTGGAATAATGAGCATAAAAATAACTGCTGCTATCGTTCCCGCAATAATGTAAGGCATACGTTTGCCTATTTTTGTGTTTGTTTTGTCCGAAAAAGTACCGAAAAGCGGCAGCATAAATATCGCAAGCACATTATCTAAGGCCATTATTCCGCCGATTATCGTATCTTTTAAATGGAATGAAGTCTGAAGCATCAAAGGTATCAGGCTGTCATAAATCTGCCAGAATGCGGATATCGA
>JAAZOI010000120.1 GCA_012797825.1 Eubacteriaceae bacterium
AGAGCAAGACGCTGATATTGACAGATATAAGGACACATTACGTGTACCGGCTAAGAAACGTAATATAATATATCGCAGTTCAGGAGATTTATTTGCCCTGAAATGTCCTCAAAGAATTATATGTGAGAAGCTGTTAAAAAACTCTACAAATAATAAAATGTTAGATGACTGGAAGTTTTATTGTTTTCACGGTGAGCCTAAATACCTTCTTTACATTCATGACCGAGTATTAGCGAGTGGTTCCCAAAAGGCTAGTATAGAAGAAGTATTTATGACTATAGATTTTAAAGTTAAGATGGATTATTTAAAGGATTCAAAATCAAATATACCCCAAATGCCTGTTTGCTATAATGAAATGATAGAATGCGCGCGAAAATTATCAAAAGATTTTCCTTTCGTAAGAGTAGATTTTTATATTAGCGAAAACAAGCCGGTATTTGGAGAATTGACTTTTACTCCCTCCGGATCATATTTAAAAGACCAAATACATAACAAAGAAGGACTGACCGAGATGGGGAATTGCCTTTGCTTAGATAAAATTACTGAATATACTAAACTCAAAAAAGGTTATAATGTTTGATAAGTATGAGATATTTAATTTATATTGTATAATTAATAAAAAAAGTCACAGATTGCATATCGAAATTTGGAAGGGCTATTCAAATGTTTATTAAAATAATTAAGTCTTTTAAAAATTTGGTTTTAAGCTTACTTGAATATATATTGCTGCCTATACTGGTTATTGGCTGTATTTTAATTCGAATGAAAAAAAACAGAATCGATATAGGAATTGGCATAAACCCAAATATAAACCATATCCGCTGGGCAAACGCTTTGAAAAAATTCGGGTACACTGTTGAAACATTTGTGCTTGGCAAGCCGTTTTACATTACCAGCAACTTTGATCATATATACAAAGGAGCCTTCAACTCTTCATTTCCGATGTTTCTTTTCTTAAAATGCGCAGGAAAATACAGAATACAGATACTTAGGATGAACGGCGGAGTTTTGTCTAAATGCAATAGCGCAATAAAGTATCTCGAGCCGCGCTTGTTAAAGCTTGCAGGAGTTAAAACAATAGCTATACCGTACGGAAGCGACTGCAGGATTTTGGAGAGGACACCGAACAAGTATTATGCTTATACGATATTGCAAGATGCACCGCTAAGGTCAAATAAAGTTATAATCAAAAAAGTTGATACTTGGTGCAGATATGCGGATGTTGTTGTGGGGCAAATGGATCACGTAGATTATCTTCCTTTTTGGAACTGTATGCGCCAATCGCTTCATGCTATAGATACAAATAGTATAAAGCCCTCTTATCCAAGACCTGACGGTAGCATCAGAATAGTGCACATATATAATCACCCCGCGTGTAAAGGCTCGGACGCGGCATTTAACGCTGTAGCGGAATTGCAAAAAGAAGGATATGAAATTGAACTTATAGCTAAATGCGGGATACCCAACGATGAGGTCTTAGAACATATTTCAAAAGCCGATATCGTTGTAGATCAGCTTGTAATAGGATGGTATGCGAGCTTTGCAGTAGAATCCATGGCACATGGCAAGCCGACCATTTGCTATTTAAGACAGGACTTGGCTGAGCTGTTTGAAAAAGCAGGCAATGTTGAAAAAAACGAAGTTCCGGTAATTTCCGCTGATGTCTTGACAATAAAAAATGTTCTAAGAGATTTGATAGAGAGAAAAGAAGAATTGTATGATATAGGGAAAAAAACAAGGCAATACTGCGAAAAATACCATTCTCTTGAGGCCATAGGAAAATGGTTTGATGACATAATCAGAACAAAGTGTATAAAATCTTTCAAATAGGAGTTTAGATAATGAGAGTGCTGCATTTGCCCTCGTCAACAGGAGGGAATGCTTGGAATTTATCGCAGGCAGAGCGTAAGCTAGGTATCGAAAGCCGCGTGCTTGTTACAGACAAAAATTATTTTGGTTTTAATGCGGACATGCGCGCGGATTGGAATAAAAATAAATACACATATCCTTTGAAGGCGCTGAGGTTTTATCAGAAAGAACTTGATAATTATGATATATTTCATTTTAATTTCGGACGTACGCTTTTTAATTATCAGCATACCCAATTGGATATGCTGGATTTACATTTGTTAAAGCGCAAGAAAAAAGGTATAGTATTTACTTATCAGGGAACGGATGCTCGTCTTGCAGGTTACAGTCTGCAGCATTATGATATATCGTTCTATCAGCAATTATCCGAAACTGAACTGAATAAAGAAAAGCAAGCCGACGCACTTAGGATAAGACGAATGAATAAAGCCGATAAATTCGCTGACTTGATTTATACAATAAACCCTGATTTAAAAAACGTATTGCCCCAAAGGACAATATTCAGACCATATACAAAATTACAGTTGGAAGAATGGGAGCCAATATACAGCTCGTATGAAAAAGATGAACTGGTTTTTGCGCACGCGCCTACAAGCCGTTCTAAAAAAGGGACGGACGAAATAATAAACGCAATAGAGATGCTGCGTAAGGCGGGCAAAAAAGTTACTTTTGAATTGATTGAAAATGTGCCGAATATAGAGGCGCGCAGAAGGCTGGAACGCGCTGATGTTGTTATTGATCAGATTTATATCGGCTGGTATGGCGGGCTTGCTGTAGAAAGCATGGCTCTCGGAAAGCCGGTTGTCGCGTATATACGAGAGTCAGACCTTATTCATATACCCAAAGAAATGGCAAAGTCTATTCCGATAATAAGGGTTACGCCTCAAAGCTTATATGATACTTTGGAATATATCATTGATCATAAGGAAACTTTAAGAAAAATTGCCCGCGACAGCCGAAATTATGTTGAAAATTGGCACGACTCCAAAAAAATTGCTGCGGGTATTATAAAAGACTATCAAAATATATTGGATAAAATAAAAGGTAATATTTAGCTTATAATAGTGACGGAATAAAAAACCTGAAAAAGAGGGCAATAAAATTGAATATACTTTATATAACATATATTGATTTTGGGAATTTTACTTCGGGAAGCATGGTAAGACCGCAGAAAATTTACGACGCCTTACTGAAATCAAAAAATGAAATAAAATTAGTGTATGGAAACCAAAACGATAAAGAATTCAGAAAACAGCAAGTCAAAGAAATTAGAAAATGGTTAATGAATACTAAACCAGATTTTTGCTATATCGAGACTCCTTCTTATCCGTTTTTAAATAATTTTGATATTAGTCTAATTAAAAAAATTCATAAAATGAAAGTGCCTATTTTAATTTTTTATCGTGATGCATATTGGAAATTCCCTGAAATTTGGGGAAAAAAAGGCTTAAAAAAATTAATTTTATTATTATTTTATAAGCGCGATGTAAGAATAATTAAAAAAAATTGTGATATTATATATTTTCCAAGCAATGGTATGGTTAACTTATTTAATTTCAAAAATTCAAAAGTATTAATGCCTGTATGTGATATAAATATATCTGAAAAAAAACAAATTTATAAACAAGTTATTTATGTCGGCGGTATATCCGACAGATACGGAACAAAATTACTCTTGGATGCATTTGAAATTATTAATAAATATTCAATTAATATTAAGCTGAATTTAGTTTGCAGAAAGATTGAATGGGATAAATTTAGTGAAGATATGGGAAAAAAAGAATGGCTTAATGTATATCATTGTTCAGGCGGGGAAGATTTGAAAAAAATTTATAATAAATCTGATATAGCGGTTATTCCGTTTAAAAAAGTTAAATATATGGATATAGCTGTTCCTGTGAAGCTATTTGAATATTTAGGATACGGAATGCCAATAGTGGCTACAAATTGCGCCGAAACAGAAAAAATAATTTTGGATTTTAAATGCGGACTAATATGCAATGATAATGCACAGAGCATAGCAGATACTATAGAAAAATTATATTCTAATGTTGATGAAATAGAAGCAATTAAAGATAACATAAAAAATATTGTTGATAATAATACGTGGGGAAAAAGAGTTGAAACTATTATAAATGATGCAAATAATGTAAAAAGAATATAAATATTCTATAAACATATGTAAACAGTCTATGCGATTTAAAAAATCAAAATATTAATATTATACATTTGTATTACTATTACGTTAATTTTTTTAATGTGAATCTCACTTATTGTTATCTTTTTATATAATTATAAAATATTTAAATTCAAAAATAATTTTTTATTATTTTATTTATCTTCTCTAAATTATATTAATTTACAATTTATCTTAAAAATATTATAATTATCAATATGGTTTTGTGTAGAAGGGATTATAATACATGATTAAATTCATACATACAGGCGATTTGCATTTGGGAAGCGTTTTTGAAAATGCTTCATTTTCAGCTGATATCGCAAAATTAAGACGCGAAGAATTGTTCAAGACATTTAACAATATCGTAAAAGCCGCAATTTCTTTAAAAGATAATTTTCTGCTTATATGCGGAGATTTGTTTGAGGAAAAATTTTGCACGGCGCATGATATAAAAAGGGTGTTTGACACGCTTGGTGCGATGCGCGATATTGAAGTTTTAATAATCGCCGGAAACCATGACTTATATTCTTCCACATACAGACATTACGTAAAAAAATATTCCAACATACACATATTCGGGCATGAAAAAATAGAAAAGAAATCATTTGATAAATTTAATACAGATATTTACGCAATAAGCTGGGACAAAGCTGCATATTACGCCGAGCTTGATTTTTCGGATATTGAGCTTGACGAGAGTAAAATAAATATACTTATGCTGCATGCCGACTGCGCGCCCAATTCAACTTATATGCCGATAAATATTAAGGCGATTTCCGATATGGGCTTTGACTATATTGCACTTGGACATATTCATAAACCAAGACAGGTACTAGGCAGGGCATATTACTGCGGTTCAGCAGAGCCTCTGGATTTTAAGGAAACAGGCGAACACGGGATTTATCATGTAGAAGCGGACAAAGACTCTTTTAAAATCGATTTTGTTAAAATAGCAATCAGAAATTTTGTCGTAAGTAAAGTGAATATAACTCCCGATATGGGGTATCTTGACATTTTAAGAACGCTGACTGCAAATATCAGCCACGAAAGTCTTAACAATGATATGCACAGGCTTGCAATCAGCGGTATGGCAAATTCGGCGATTAATTTAAATGAGATTATCGCCCAAGCTAAACCGTCATTTTTCTATATGGAATATACAAACGACACGAT
>JAAZOI010000121.1 GCA_012797825.1 Eubacteriaceae bacterium
TTATTTTTCATAAATATTATATACAAGTATGCCTACCGCGCAAGATTAAAAAAAGTAATACAAGTTGACTAACAAGCATAACCATTATATATAAATTGAAATTACTGCTTATGCATAATGTTTTATTATCAGAAGAATGCGAGGGTGCTTATGGAAGATGTATATTCAAAATCAGAAAATATGCTTAATTTGGTAAACCGGGAACAATTGTCGCTAAGAGGCGTAATTGATGTTCACAGCTTTAATGAAGACACAATAATTGCGGAAACGCAGCTCGGGCTTTTAACGGTGGGAGGCAGGGACCTGCGAATAACGGTATTAAGCCTTGACAATCAACGGCTTGATATAAAAGGATATATTGATTCGCTGCAGTATTCCGATCAGGGTCCCGCGCGCAAAGGAAGCGGATTCTTTGATAAAATATTTAAATAAAATATCGGGCATAAAATGATTTATGATGCTAATTATCAGTTATATATTTTTTTAAATTCCTTTTATGCCGGAGTGCTTGCTGCGGTTACTTACGACGTATTCGGAATTTTAATATTCGGCAAATCAAAGCGCATAAGCCTAAAAGACGCGATGTTTTGGATTATATGCACCATACTGATGTTTTATTTTTTTATAGTCAGAACAGACCTTTTGTTCAGGGGATATATACTGATAGGAATATTGCTCGGATGGGCGGTATATGTTTTATTGTTTTCTAAACTGATAAGAAAAATCTTGACTTATGTTAACGATAAAAGCGCAAAAGCTATAAACAAAACTGCGGATGTTACTAAGAGCGCAGCTAAAAAAGTAAACAAAAAAATATCGCCGCATACAAAAAAGATAAAAAAGTATTTAAGCATTCCTTTTTTTGAAATAAAGATATATAATAAGTTCAGAAAAAGCACTAAAAAAGGTGATGCCAATGAAAAAAAGAAAAAAAAGAAGAAGGTATAGCAGACCTGTAATACTTATTGCAATCGCCGTATTTTGCTACATTCTATACAAATTTATTTCACTCGAAGTTACATATCATAAATTAGCCGCAGAACGGGACAAGCTTACAGATGAACTTAACAATAAAAAAATATATTACGAGCAATTATCATCAGCTCTCAACCAGGCAAAGAGTGACGATTATATTGAGCTTCTGGCAAAAAAATATTTAGGACTTATAAACAAAGACGAAAAAATATTTATTATTAAAAGCAGCGAAGATACCAATAACTAAACAGGAGTGTATTATGCTTTCAGAACTTCAAGCCGGACAGAGTCTGGACAAAGTATTATTTATTGAAACCATTATTAAAAAAACCGCAAGCAACGGAAGCGTATATCTTGATATTATGCTTAAAGACAGCTCCGCTGTTATAAGCGCTAAAATGTGGAAAGCGGACGGTATTAATCTAAGCATTATAAAGGCCGGCATTATCGCAAGTATTAAAGGAAAAACCGAAGAATATAACGGCAAAATACAGGTAATAATTGAGTCTATAGCTGTAGTTGAAAATATTGACGATGAAATTATGTCAAAGTTATACGCATCTGCTCCGATGCCTCCAAGTGAAATGTTTGAACAGATTTACGCAGCAGCATCAAAAATTAAAAATAACGAATTAAAAACTTTAGTCTGCGCAATACTTGATGAAAAAAAAGAACTGCTGCTCATATTTCCCGGAGCCAAACATATGCATCATGCATCGCGGGGAGGGCTTTTGCATCACACGCATACGATGCTAAGATCTGCAAGCGCCATCTGCGAAATATATTCCGAGCTTGACAAAGATTTATTGTATGCGGCAGTTATACTCCATGACATAGGCAAGCTCGAGGAAATTATGCTAAATGAATACGGCATACCGGTTGACTATACCAAAGAAGGAAAACTGCTCGGCCATATTGTGCAGGGGATATGCATAATTGACGCTAAAGCAAAAGAGATGAAAATATCAGATGAAATTACCATGCTGTTAAAACACTGTCTTTTATCTCATCATTACTTCGCGGAATACGGAAGCCCAAAAATGCCGATGATTGCGGAAGCTGAAGTATTGTATTACATAGATGTGATGGACGCGCGAATGTTTGAAATTTCTCAGGCTCTATCCACTGTGGACAAAGGCTCATTTTCACAGAGAGTGTACGCGCTTGAAAACAGAAGTATGTATAAAAATTAAGTGTAAACCGCTTTTGGGCGGTTTTTTTTATTAACAGTGAAAGGTTTTGATATTTTTTTCAGATTAAATATCATATATTTTTACTATGAGAAAGAAACTGGGTTTATATGTTTTTATAATATTGTTAATTTTTATTATTATTCCCGCTTTAATAGTTAAATGCTTTCAGCATACGGATACTGAAAATGAGGACAATAGCGAGGGAACAACAATAAAAATACTTGACGTGCAGCATAATAAAGCGCTTGAAATGGAGTTTGAGGATTATATTAAATGCGTTGTAGCAGGCGAGATGCCGGCGACTTTTGAAGAAGAGGCGCTAAAAGCTCAGGCTGTCGCGGCAAGGACATTTACTATAAGAAGAATGCAAGGAACAACAAGCGCACATCCGCAGTATGATATTTGCACTGACTATAAATGCTGCCAGGCGTTTATATCAAAAGAAGACAGACTGAAAGCATGGCAGGATTCGGGAGTGTCTGCGGCGGACAGTCTGCTGCGATGGCAAAAAATTGAGAAAGCCGTAGACGACACAAAAGGCAAAGTGCTTGTATACAGCGGGGAGCTGATAAGCGCGCTATATTTTTCCGCAAGCGGAGGCAAAACCGAAAACTCGGAAGATTATTTTGTTTCAGCTTATCCGTATTTACGCAGCGTTGACAGCCCGTATGAAGGAACAACTTATAAAAATATTGAAACGACAATAACTTTAAAAGATTTTTTAACAATTTTAAAAACAAAATATCCAGATTTTAAAATTGATCAGTCTAAAGTAGCTCAGAATATAAAAATAAACTCATATACAACGGGCGGAAAAGTCAAAGAGATTGTAATAGGAAACAAAAACTTAAGCGGAAGAGAAGTAAGAGAACTTTTTGATTTGCGCTCCAGCGGGTTTACGATAAAATTATCCGGAAGCAATATAACATTTACGACAAACGGCAACGGACACGGAGTGGGAATGAGCCAATACGGCGCAAACGGCTATGCTAAAAACGGCTATACATTTGATGAGATATTGCTGCATTATTATTTAGGAGCGGAAATTGTTGATTATAGTACTTTGAAATAAAAAATTATTCTATTTATGAATAAAATCCTCTGAATTTGAAAAAATATATTCAGAGGTGATTTTATGTTAAAAAATATTGAAAACAGAAGCAATAACAAAACGGTTATATATTCTATTTTTACAATACTTGTGTTTTTACTGCTCGTTACCGTTGCCGGAACGAAAATAATTCAGGATAAGAACGCCAGCGATAAATTAAGCCAACTTGAAAATTCGCAAAATCAGGATTTAGGCAGAGATGGAAACATAGCCGATGAGACGGCAAACGCCAATGCGGGTACAAATACGAATACTGATAAATCAGCTTCCGCATCAACAAACACGGCAACGAAAACCGTAAGCCTTACTGATATTTCAAGCCCTGTAGCAGGCAAAGAAATTACTATGGCGTACAGTTTTAATACAACTCCTGTATACAGCACAACACTTGGCGAGTACAGATCGGACCATATGGGAGCGGATATATCGGCAAAAGCAGGAGACAGCGTTAAAGCTGTATTGGACGGTAAAGTAGAAAAAATTTATGACGACGCTAAACTGGGCAAGTGCGTTGTAATAAACCACGGAAACAATATTAAAACCGTATACGGAAATTTGGACGCAACGGTAAATGTTAAGGAAGGGCAGAGCGTTACTAAAGGCACCGTTATAGGAAAAGTCGGTACGACCGCAAAATTTGAAGTTGACGATGCGCCGCATGTGCACTTTGAAATCTGGCAGAACGGAAAAACAGTAGACCCCGCAAAATATATTAAATAGACGAAAACAATTTAAAAAGGATATAGATAAATATATCCTTTTTTTATGTGTTTATATTAATAAAGCTCTAATTGACAAGAGCTATACTTGCAAGTATAATATGTAATGCGCGGAAAGGTGGCTGAGTTGGCTTAAGGCGCACGATTGGAAATCGTGTGTGGGCTAATACCCCACCGAGGGTTCGAATCCCTCCCTTTCCGCCAGTTATATTAAATATAAAGGACTTTAACACTATAGTTTAAGTCCTTTTGATTTTATATCTTTTTTGGTATAATTTATACAAATTCACTAAAAAATGGAATGAGGAAATGTCTTTGTATAATAATTTGCTAAAAATAAGCGAAGACTGGCTGAAATATGCAATACGGCTTAATCTTCTTAATGAGAATAAAGAGGATTTAACAGAACTTAGAAACAGGGTATTAGGTACTGAAAAGATTAAAACATATTTAAGCGACATTGCTGATTTTCACAGCGTTTTAGTAAGCAATCATAAAAACCCTGATTTGCCGATATATAAACTTCTTTTTCTTTTAGATATAGGGCTGGATTCCGACGTTCCTCAGATACAAACCGCTATAAATGAAATTTTAAAACATAGAGATGAAAACGGAGTATACCTATCTCTTATTAATATTCCAAAACATTTTAAAGGAAACGGAGAAAATGTATTCGGCTGGTGTTTGTGCGATGCGCCTTTGCTGCTTTATGCACTTGTAAAAGCTAATGTTGATTATAATAAATATATCAAAGCAGGCGTTGAACATCTCGTAACCTTTTATAAAGATAACGGTTTTTCATGCACAGTATCCAAAGAGCTTGGCAAATTCAGAGGTCCGGGCAGAAAAGAGGACTGCTGCCCGTATGCGACTTTGATAATGGCCAAATTGCTTTCTTCTGTTCCTGATTATAAAAACAGCGATATTGCACATACATCTGCTGAAGCCTTGCTTTCGCTGTGGGAGAACAGCTTGGAAAAGCATCCGTATATGTTTTATATGGGAACGGATTTCAGGAAATTAAAAGCGCCAGCTATATGGTACGACATAGTAAGTGTTGCGGACGTGCTGAGCAGATTTGAAAATGTCAGAAAAGACAAACGCTTTATTGAAATGATTTCAATAATTAAAGAAAAACAGGATAACAATGGTCTGTTTACACCTGAAGCAATCTATTTAAAATATAAAGACTGGGACTACGGACAAAAAAAGATACCATCGCCTTACCTTACATATTTATGTCTAAATATATTAAAGAACGCAGGATATGAATAATTAAAATTGTTTTTGCGTGATGTTATAAATATCAAATGTTTGAAACAGGAAGATTAGTAAAATGGAATTTATTAGCGCGTTGATTGCAGTTAAAGATATTGAAAAATCAAAAAAATTTTATTATGACATTTTAGGGCTTGATGTTATTTCGGATTTTGGAGCTAATGTTGTATTAAGAGGCGGAATAGCGTTACAGACAGCAGATACATTGGAAATCTTTATAAATAAGAATGAGGATGAGATTGTCTATGAAAACAACGCGTGCGAGCTTTATTTTGAGGAAGATGATATTGAGGCGTTTATTAATAAGTTAAGCAGTATAGAATATATAAAATACATTCATCCGCTTATTGAGCATTCGTGGGGGCAGAGGGTTGTTCGGTTTTATGATTTGGACGGTCATATAATAGAAGTAGGTGAAAGCCTGAAAGTTGTAGTGCGGAGATTTTTTAACAGCGGACTGTCCGTTGAACAGACAGCAATGCGAATGGATGTATCCGAAGAATATATTAAACAATTAATAAATGAAAATGGAAAAATATAATTTTAAAAAGTCTTCCAAATATATTGGAGACTTTAATTATTAATATTATAATGAATAAGACTATTATATAAAATCAAAGGAAAACAAATGAAAAATATTGACACGGTAATATTTGATTTGGACGGAACGCTGCTTGACACAATTGAAGATTTGACTGACAGCGTTAATTATATTTTAGCAAAGCATATATATCCAACACGAAATATTGACGAGATAAGGAGTTTTGTAGGCAACGGCATGAGGCGGCTTATTGAACTATCTGCTCCGAGCGGTTTGGATGAAGAAAAAATCGAGAGCTTATTTGAAGAGCTTAAAGAATATTACACTGCTCATAGTAATATTAAAACAAAACTTTATACGGGAATTTTAGAATTGCTCAGTTATCTGAAATCCAATGGATATAAAACGGCTATTGTGTCTAACAAAAACCACGCCGCGGTATGCGAATTGAGACAGATATATTTTAATGACTATATAGAAACTGCAATAGGGCAGAAGGAAGTAATAAGAAGAAAGCCTTACGCCGACTGCGTGTTTTCGGCACTTGAAAGCCTCGGATGCGAATGTGAAAACGCTGTATACATAGGGGATTCGGAAGTTGATATAAAAACTGCTCAAAATGCGGGTATGGACTGCATTGCGGTAAGCTGGGGATTTCGTGATAAAAAGCAGTTAATCGAAGCAGGGGCACAGATTATAGCCGATGATGCAACTGAAATTATATCAATTCTTGAAAAAAGCAGAAGCTCTAATTTGATGTCGGAAACCATATAATACATTTATCAGCAAAATGCGCCATTATTTCCCAGGCAATAAATAAAAACGGCGTTGTTTTTAGCATTATAATAATGTATTATATTTAGCGGTATATTGATAAGAAGTAAATTAAATTAATCAAATGATTATCAAGGAGAGAAATATTTTGACTGAAAGACTATTTTTGCCTACGGATATATTAATACCTAAAGGCGTATATATGCCTACATGGAGCGTTGTTGCCTGCGACCAATTTACATCACAACCCGAATACTGGGATGAAGCGGATAAAAATGTAGGAGCCCTGCCTTCGACGTTAAGGCTGATGCTTCCCGAGGCGTATCTGAATACAAAAGACACGGAACTTGAAGCAAAAAAAGCCAGCGAAAATATGCAGCAATATATCAGCCAAGGCATATTCAAGGTAATAGAAGATTCATTTATATATACGGAGAGAACTCTTGCGGACGGGAAAGTACGGAAAGGATTGCTTGGCGCGCTTGATTTGGAATATTACGATTACGGTAAGAATTCGACATCTCCGATACACGCGACAGAAGGCACTATTGAGGACAGGCTGCCGCCGAGAGTGAAAGTACGTAAAGACGCTCCGCTTGAGATGCCGCATATTATGGTGTTTATAGACGACCCCGATTTTTCGGTAATTGAACCTGTGTCGGAGGCAAAACAAAAATTAAGTAAGCTTTATGATTTTGATTTGATGGCACAAGGCGGGCATATTGCAGGCTGGCAGATAAATGCAGGCAATTCTGATGAATTATTAAAAGCGCTTGATAAATTAACCGAACCATCCGAAATAAAAAGAAAATACGGAAGGAATATAGAAAACCCCGTAATATACGCAATAGGCGACGGCAACCACAGCCTTGCGACGGCAAAACTTTGCTGGGAGCAATTAAAACCGTATCTGACGGATAATGAAAAAGAAAATCATCCCGCAAGATACAGCCTTGTGGAACTTGTAAACATACACGATGACGCAATTTCGTTTGAACCTATACACAGAGTAATTTTTGATACGGACGCAAAAGATTTTGCTGAAGGCGCAAAGAGATTTTGGGAAGGCAAAAGCAAAGCAGAAGGCGGCGTACATAAGATAAGATATATAACCGAAGAAGAGCATAAAGACATTGAAGTAAAAGGAATTACTATAGGTGAATTGATTGCTTTTAACGATGAGTATCTGCAGAGCTATATAAAATCTTACGGCGGAAAAATAGACTATATACACGGAGATATGACATGTACGCAAATGGCGTGCGGCGAAAACTGCGCAGGGGTGCTGCTTCCAAAAATGAAAAAGGCTGAGCTGTTTACATCTGTGATGAGCAGCGGAGTTTTTCCGAAAAAGAGTTTTTCAATAGGACACGCGGAAGATAAAAGATATTATTTGGAGTGTAAAAAAATAAAATAAAATTATATTGACAAAATAATATATATAAACATATAATAGTTGGCAGTTGCAACAGTTGCAAATGGCAACTATTTATTTTATTTTGGAGATGAAATATGGATACTTTTTCTGTTATTGTGCGATGCAGCAGAAGTTTTCTTGAAAAAAGGTTAAAGCAGTATGATATAAGTTTTAACGAACAGATAATGCTTATGTATATATCAAATAATCAATTTACAAACCAGGACAGCATAGCAAAAAATTTTATGACGGACAAAGGAACGGTTGCTAAAGCAATTAAAAAGCTTGAAGAAAAGGGATTAATTTTAAGAAAAGAAAATCCAAGCAATAAGCGTGAGAATATAATAACATTGTCTCCAAAAGGTCGCGACATAATATGTTATATGAATAAACTGCTGACAGAGTGGCAGGAAATTGCATTCAAGGATTTCAGCAAAGAAGAAATTGAAGAGATGAAAAGGCTAGAGGGGAAAATGCTTAAAAATATTGCAAAAACAGATAACGAGGAACAGCAATGACAAAAACGGAGAATACAAAGAAAAACTTCGCCCTTATAATGGCGGTTTATTTATTCGGGATTTTTATGGGGGCGCTTGACACGGGAATTGTGACGCCTGCAAGAACCGTTATACAAAATAATTTGCTTGTCGACGAAAAAACCGGCATATGGATGATTACCATTTATACGCTGGCATATGCCGCAAGCATACCGATAATGGGGAAATTCGCCGATAAGTACGGAAGAAAATACATTTATCTTTTCAGCATACTTTTATTCGGCACGGGCTAGCTGTTTTGCGGGCTTGCGCAGAATTTTAACAGTTTTACGGTTTTGCTTATTGCAAGAGTCGTTCAGGCAATTGGCGGCGGCGGCATACTGCCTGTAGCTACGGCTGAGTTCGGCACAACTTTTCCGCAAGAAAAGCGGGGAATGGCGCTCGGGCTTGTAGGAGGAGTGTACGGTATAGCCAATATTTTCGGAGCGTCCGCAGGAAGCGCGATACTTGACTTGTTCGGCGCAAACAACTGGCAGTTTATATTTTATATAAATATTCCGATTACTATTTTCATATTAATTGCAGGTTATATAGCTCTACCCAACTCAAAGGAACAGAGTGTTAAAAAAACAGATATTATAGGAATATTTATTCTGACTGTTATGGTGCTAAGTCTAATGTACGGGCTTAAGAATATTGACTTTTTTGACTTTAAAGACACAATGTCAAGTGTGGATGTTTATCCGTTTTTAATAGTGTTTTTCGCGCTGGTGCCCATATTTATATTCGCGGAGAAAAAAGCTGAGGATCCCGTTTTAAATCTTGATTATTTTAAAAATTCACAAATATTAATAACACTCATATTATCATTTATTACAGGCGTGGTAATAATGGGAATGATATTTGTACCCCAGTTTTCCGAAAACGCGCTTAAGGTAGCTTCGGGTAAAGGCGGATATTTTGTAATAATACTCGGAGTTTTTGCGGGAATCGGCGCACCGCTTTCCGGCAAGCTTATTGATAAGTTCGGAGTGAAAATAGTGCTGGGATTCGGGTTCTTAGTATCAGTAGCCGGCTCATTGTTTTTAATATTGGTATCGGCAGTGAAACCCAGTATGTTCAATGTGGTAATAAGTCTTATATTAATGGGCACGGGAATCGGCTTTACAATGGGAACTCCGCTTAACTACATGATGCTTGACAACACAAAAAAAGAAGAATCAAATTCTGCAATGGCGGCGGTATCACTGGTGCGTTCAATGGGGACTGTAATAGCTCCCGCTATAATGATAGCTTTTCTTGCGAATGCGGGATCGTCCGTGCAGGATAATATTATGAATGTGCTTCCCAAACAGATAACTATGCCTGCTCTTCCTTACGCGCAGGAGCTTAACGATGAATTTAATAAACTCAAAGGTGATAAAAACTTTAAAGATAAATTCGCTGACGTTGATATACCCGATCTTACAAAGCAGACAGTAGATATTAATTTTTCGGATGATAGCAGCGTCGTAATACCAGAGGAACTTATAGAGATGATGAAGACATCGGATGTGACGACTATTACACAAAATACAGAAACATTTGCAGACAGGATGTTTGAAATTATGTCTGATGATATTAAGTCGGATATTTACAGCGGAATAGATAAGGGAATAGACGGTATTAATGACGGAATAAAAGATATGGATAAAACTATTGCCGATATGCAAAGCGGCTATGACGGAATAGGCAAAGGAATACAGGGAATGCAAGCGGCTATAAGCGGCCAAAAAGCAGCGGTTGGCCAATTGGAGGGAGTTTATTCAATGATAACATCATCACTGCCTCCCGGTTTTCCGACAAACACGCCTATAAACCTGCTTGATTACATTCCTGCGTATGTGCTGAGCAGTATGCCTGCTGACGTTATTAATCAGTTAAGCGAAATTGGCTCAATAGACGAGCTTAAAGAAACAATAGACGGACTGAAAAATTCGATAAATACGCTTGAGGCGAAAGTAAGCGAAAACGAAAAAAGCAGGGTGGATATGCTTAGCGCGATAAACTCTATTAAAAGCGCAAGAAGCGAGATGAAAGACACTGTTTGGAAAATGACGGAGCTTAAAAAAGCTGTGCCTTCGGCGTTTGAGACAGCTAAGGAAAACTACATTAAAGAAATTGACAAAAACGGAGCTGAAATAGAGAAGGTATTTCAAAACACTTTAAACGAAGGGTTTAAGCAGGTATATTTAGTAGTGGTAATAGCCTGCACAATAGCGCTTATAATATTTGCGTTTTATAAGAAAAAAAAGGAAGGGCAAAATCAGATATAATCTACTAGCAATAACCGCCATTACGGCGGTTTTTTTTGTTTAATATATAAAACTCTGCACATAATTATAAAAAAATGTTGATATAAACCTATAATATAGTATATTATAATCACAAAATAAAAACGGAGAACTGCATATGGAGACAGAAAAAATTTGCTTTGAGATAGATAAAGAAACGGCTCATAAATTTAATGCGGCTTTAATGTTAAATAAAGAAGAATTAAACAGCGCATTGGAAAAATGCATAAAGTCATATATTAAAGATACTTTTTTAACTGCGGTTGACAGTAACGACAGAAAAACTGAAATTGCGGAAAATACGTCTGCTGCTATTGAAAGTAATTTCGCCAAAGCAAGGAATTTAATTCCCAAATGGGCGCAGAACCCGACTCAAAACAATTATAAAATAATAAAGGCGTATTTTACAGTATTAGACGAGAGAGGAATTGTATCGTTTAAGGATTTAGTAAAATTATGCACAGATAAGTATAACTACCCCCAGATGTATGTTGCTGATTTCAGAGGCAATTTCGAGAAGCTGAAAACAGATGTGGGAAGCACGAGCGGGAAAGTGTTTAATATCACTTATGATATTGTAGAGATATGGGATGAAGTTGTTGACGTTTTGCTGGAATATAAAAAATATTTTGTTTGATTAAGTCTAATCCGCAAATAAAGATAAGTTATTTCGGATATAATCGGCTATTAATTTTACCGATTTATCAATTTGCTCTTTATATAATACATCCAATTCATCAAGTGAAAAGTCAGTGTCTTGTTTATATTTATAGTATGCTTCTTTTATACTATTAATAATGCAGGACATTTTTTCATCCCCGAAATAATTAAAGGCGGATTTAAATGCCGACCAGATATCCATTGCATCGGCAAGATAGGAGATATGAGCGAAAAATTCTTTCATGCCGTTATAAGCGTGACCGTACAGAACTTGGAACATAAAAAGAGAGCGATAGGCTTCGGTAAGATTTTTATAAACATCCATTTTTGTTCTGATGTCTTTTGCGCGGGTTTGGTTAATTATCGGTTCGATGCAATGCCAGATGAGTTCGGTGTCGGATAATGATTTGATTTCTTTTAATTCCATAGATTTATAGTCTCCGATTAAATTATATAACATGTCATCAGGAAAATATAAATATTTATATATTATTCTATATTATATGGATTGCTGCCGAAGGCAGATTCGTTTAGCAGTTCGAGGTATGTTTTTTTATCGCCTATTACATCCCTGTTTATTATCATCTTCTTTAAGGTAAGACGCACATACTCGCTTAATTTAATAAAAGTTTCCCTCGTGATATGCTCTGTTATGCCTGCGTGAATGAAGTCTGAGCGGTAGTCGTAGAATTTTCTCATATCTGCAAATATTTCTCTGCTGTTCTCAATGTCTCTGCCTAAAAACACAGCCATATTGCGGGTAACTCGGTATTTTAGTTCTGATTTGGAATTTAATGATGAGAATAAAGTCTCCAGCACGCTGATAAGAAGAATAAACCTTATGTTTATGTTATCTGACTGAAGGCATAAATAGAAAAAATCAACCGCCGATTTTAAAGTGCTTTCAAATTCCTCGTAATTATAAAGATTTAAAAACTGCTGCAATTTATCTTTTTGATCTGGATTTAGTTCACAGAAATTATTATCTGAAAATCCGTATATTTCAGGGAAGTTTTCAATCTTGCATTGCGCTTGTCCGCTGTTATCGTTCAAATTATTTACGCACACAGGGATATAAATATTTGAATTAAAATAAATATTTACCGCGGTTGTAAAATGCTTTTCAAATTCAATGCAGTCATTAGCTTCATCTGTACGATTTTTGATAAAAACAGTGAGATAACTGTCTTTATTATAAAGCCTTGACTTAATCCAGTTGATATCATGCTCATTAATACAATTACTTAGCCACTGCGTATCGCAGCAAATAGCATCAAAGCCTTTAAAGGATAAGCCTTCAAGCGATTTATCTGCATTTTTTAAAAAGAATATGCTTGATTTCTCTGATTTATTTGTCATAATAACCCTATGCTTAAATTGATGATTTATATGTTATAATAAATAAACATCCAGCAATATTTAAAATATTATATTCATTAGATATTTTTGTAAAAATTAATAAAAAAATACTTGCAATTATTTTAAATATGATATATTCTATTTAAGCTGTAGTTTTATGCGAAGAAGCGGGAGGTTGCCGCTGCGGCGGGTAATTTCCGCGGAGTATGTCCGAAAAAGTAAACGGGCGAAAAACAATTCTTACATTTTATAAAAAAAGAGGGTGAACACCCGGGTAAGTGTAGGAATTAAAGCTCCATAAACACGCAAGTTCAAGTAGTTTTTAAGGAGGAAAATATGGCAGCACAAAAAATCAGAATAAGGCTTAAAGCCTACGACCACATGCTGATTGATCAATCGGCGAAAAAAATAGTTGAGACAGCAAAACGCACAAACGCGGAAGTATCCGGTCCTATTCCGTTACCGACGGAAAAGGAAGTAGTCACAATTTTAAGAGCGGTTCACAAGTATAAGGATTCCAGAGAGCAATTCGAAATAAGAACGCATAAAAGACTTATTGATATACTTAACCCGACTCAAAAGACAGTTGATGCACTTATGAAATTGGATTTGCCGGCAGGCGTTGATATTGAGGTCAAACTGTAATTATGATTATTGAAAAATAATCCACTAAGCAGGAGGTAATAATGAAAAAAGCAATTATCGGGACAAAAATGGGAATGACACAAGTATTTAAAGAAGACGGCACAATGGTGCCAGTTACTGTTATCAAAGCCGGTCCGTGCGCAGTCGTTCAATTAAAGACAATTGAAAACGACGGATACGCAGCAGTGCAATTGGGCTTTGAAGATAAAAAAGAAAACAATGCAAACAAATGTGAAAAAGGGCATTTTGCCAAATCGGGCGTAGCGCCGAAAAAAGTAGTTAAAGAAATGAAATTCGAAAACGCAGCGGAATACAATTTGGCGGATGAAGTTAAAGTTGATATTTTCCAGGTTGGGGACAGAGTAGACATTACCGGAACAAGCAAAGGTAAAGGATACCAAGGCGGCATTAAAAGACACGGATTCGCAAGAGGACCGATGGCTCACGGATCAAAATATCACAGAGCGTCGGGATCTATGGGATCTTCAGCCACTCCGTCACATGTTTTGAAAGGCAAAAAACTTCCGGGACAAATGGGTAATGAACGTTCTACAATGCTTAATTTAGAAGTTGTGGTTGTAGATACGGACAAAAACGTATTATTGGTAAAGGGGGCAGTTCCTGGAATTAGAGGAAGCGTTGTTACTGTAAGAGAAACAGTAAAATAATGCATCCGATATTATAATCAGGAAGGAGATACGAACATGCCGAAAATTGATGTTTTAAATATAAAAGGCGAAAAAGTAGATGAAATCACATTAAGTGATGCTATATTTGGCATTGAGCCCAATGAAGCGCTTGTTCATCAGGTTGTGACAGCGCAGCTTGCTAACAAACGCCAGGGAACTCAATCAGCTAAAACAAGAGCTGAAGTACGCGGAGGCGGCAGAAAGCCGTGGAAGCAAAAAGGCACGGGACGCGCAAGAACAGGTTCTACACGCAACCCGATATGGACAGGCGGCGGTATTACATTCGCGCCGAAACCCAGAGATTATACTATGCAGGTAAACAAAAAAATGAGAAGACTTGCAATGAAGAGCGTATTTAGCGCGAAATACAACGCAAACGAACTTATTATTTTAGATAAACTCGAAATTGCGCAGCCGAAAACAAAAGAAATGGTAGCGATTCTTAATAACTTAAAGGCTCCTCAAGCGCTTATAGTGCTTGACAAAAAAGACGATAACGTAATAAGAAGCGCAAACAATATACAAAAAGTTCAGACATCGCAAGTAAATACGATTAATACCTATGATATGCTCAGATACAATCATCTTATATTAACCGTAGATTCACTTAAAAAAATTGAGGAGGTGTATTGTTAATGAATAATCCTCATGACATTATTTTAAAACCTATAGTTACTGAGCGAAGCATGATGCAGGCCGAAGAAAAGAAATATACCTTCCAGGTAAGCAAAGATGCCAACAAATATCAGATAAAAGATTCTATAGAAAAAATATTTGATGTAAAAGTTGAAAAAGTAAGCGTAATGAATATACAAGGCAAAATTAAAAGAATGGGAAGAAATCAGGGAAGAACGGCGAGTTGGAAAAAAGCAATTATCAAACTTAAGCCGGAAAGCAAAGAAATTAAACTCTTTGAAAATGTATAAGCTTGTTTTCTGACTAGAAAATTGATGGAGGTAGATTGATATGGGTATAAAAAAATACAAACCAACGTCGCCGGGCAGAAGAGGCATGACTGTTTCTACGTTTGAAGAAATCACGAAGACAGAGCCCGAAAAATCACTTGTTGAAAGCTTAAGCAAAAACGGCGGCAGAAACGCATACGGACGAATCACTGTTCGTCACCAAGGCGGCGGTGAAAAAAGAAAATACAGAATTATTGATTTCAAAAGAGATAAAGACGGCGTGCCGGCAACGGTTAAAGCCATTGAATACGATCCGAACAGAAGCGCAAATATAGCATTGCTGTTCTACGCAGACGGAGAAAAAAGATATATCTTAGCTCCGGACGGATTAAAAGTAGGCGACAAAGTTGAAAGCGGCAACAGCGCGGACATTAAAATAGGCAACAGCCTTCCGCTTGAAAACATTCCTGTTGGTACTGTACTTCATAATATTGAGCTTAAAGCGGGCAAAGGCGCGCAGATGGCGCGTTCAGCCGGAGTTTTCGTTCAGCTGATGGCTAAAGAAGGCAAATACGCAACATTAAGAATGCCCAGCGGCGAAGTGCGAACTGTAAGAAAAGAATGCAGAGCAACAGTAGGCCAGGTAGGCAATTTAGATTATGAAAATATAGCGATAGGCAAAGCCGGAAGAACAAGGAATATGGGAATAAGACCGACAGTAAGAGGCGTTGTAATGAACCCGGTTGACCATCCGCACGGCGGCGGCGAAGGCAAAGCTCCTATAGGAAGACCGGCACCGGTTACACCTTGGGGCAAACCGACACTGGGATATAAGACAAGAAAGAAAAACAAACTATCAGATAAATATATAACAAGAAGAAGAAATGCGAAATAATGAAGGGAGCAAAGGAGGAATAAAATGAGCAGAAGCATGAAAAAAGGACCGTACGTTGACGCTAAACTTCTAAAAAGAGTTGAAGAATTAAACGATGCCGGCAAGAAGCAAGTTTTAAAGACATGGTCTCGAAGCTCCACGATTTTCCCGCAGATGGTAGGGCATACCCTTGCGGTTCATGACGGAAGAAGACATGTTCCCGTATATGTAACTGAAGACATGGTAGGTCACAAACTCGGAGAATTTTCGCCGACAAGAACGTTCCGCGGTCACGCAGGCGAAAAGAAAACGAAGTTGAAATAACGAGAGGAGCAGTAATATGGAAGCAAGAGCAACCGCTAAATATTTAAGAGTATCACCTCTCAAAGCAAAGAGAGTAGTAGATTTAATAAGAGGCAAAAATTTGCAGGACGCAAAAAATATTCTTGAATTTACAAGTAATAATAAAGCTTCGCACTTTATATCAAAAGTAGTAAATTCGGCAGCCGCAAATGCTGAGAATAACCATAAAATGAACTTGGATAAATTGTATGTGTACAGAGTATCTGCAGACCAAGGCAAAATGATGAGAAGATTCAAAGCAGGTTCGATGGGAAGAGCTAACCCGATAATACACAGAACCACACATATTACAGTCGTTTTGAAA
>JAAZOI010000122.1 GCA_012797825.1 Eubacteriaceae bacterium
AGATGGCAGAGATTGGTATGGCGGGTGTTACCGTAACAAGAGGGATAGAGGGATTCGGTCATGAAAAAAGACTGCATAGTACACGTATACTTGATATTTCGTTAAAGCTTCCCGTAATTATTGAAGTAATTGACACGCCTGAAAAAATAGAAACGGCGCTGCCTGTTGTTAATGATATGGTAAATGAAGGGTTGGTTCTTGTTACTGATGTTATTGTCGAGAAATACGGCAATCAGTTAACAGATAAAAAATAAGTTTTATATTATTTATACCATCTGTCCGCATGGAGAAGATATATTACCATTGCAGTGTTCATATGTTTTTCCATTGCTTTTTCCGCCATATCGGGTATGCCGCTTTTCAGCGCTTTGCATATAGCGATATGTTCGTACGCCGCCTGTTTTGTAACAAACATATTCGGCGCCTGTGATGTCATATGCCCCATATAATAATAATGTCTGTAGAGTATTTTTGATATCGATTCATAAGCGTCTATAAGATAAGGATTATTTGAAGATTTTACAATAAGCGAATGAAACTTGTTTTCTATATCCCTTTGGAAAAAATATCTATCGTTAATCATTAAATCCTGAAGCTCTTCCGCAAGGCTGTACAGCTCGTCCATATGTTCCATATTATGAATTCCCGCAACTATTGAAGCGGCGGTTTTCTCAAGAGCACCGCGCACAACCATCATATTTTTAAAATCATCAATATATAGCGGCGATACGTAGTAACCGCTTTTGTTTGCGGGCGTTTCTATAAACCTGATTTCCTTTAATTTTTCATAAGCGTCAATTATAGGGGTTCTGCTTACATTTAGTTCTTCGGCGAACTGGGCTGTATTTAGCTTGGTTCCCGGTCTCAATTCCCCGGATACAATTTCATCGTACAATATTTCAAAAATAACGTAATTTAAAGTCGAGAGCGGATATTTTTTTAAATATTCTTCAAATTTTTCTTTATTCATTCAGCACCTGATATTTTTTTACTAAGTACAGTATACATTTTTTTTACGTTTTTAAAATATTGTTTTTTTAAAAAAGCATTTATTATTAATAAATTCTTTTTTGTTTTTATATAAATAAATAAAAATATTAATAAATTATAAATAAAAATTTTTTTAGACAAACGCATATGTAAAGGTTTTAAATATTAACATAAATTAAATTTTTAGGAGGAACGAATGGCAAAAGCGGTAATTGATGAAAAATTCTGCAAAGGATGCGGATTGTGCTTTACGGTTTGTCCGAAAAAACTGTTAAAAGCGAGCGAGAAGACAAACGCAAAAGGATATTATTGCGCGGAACAAACTGAAGAAGAAAAATGCACGGCATGCAGCTTATGTGCGATAATGTGCCCGGATGCTGCCATTACTGTGTACAAGTAATGCTTTTATTTTAAATTATTATTTTGGAGGAAATTACATATGGCTAAAAAAGAATTATGGAAAGGCAATGAAGCGATGAGTGAAACCGCATTGCGGGCGGGATGCAGGTTTTTTTCGGGATATCCTATTACGCCTCAAACGCCTATTACGGAGTACCTGGCATGGAGGCTTGCTGAAGTTGACGGAGTGTTTATTCAGGCTGAAAGCGAACTTGCCGCGGCTACAATGCTGCTCGGCGCTTCAATAGCGGGAACGAGAGCGCTGACTGCTACAGCAGGACCGGGGCTTTCGCTGATGACGGAATCTTTAAGCTGTCTTGCAAGCGGCAGACTGCCCGCCGTTATTGTGGACGTGCAAAGAGGCGGAGCGGCTACAGGCAATTTGCAGGGAGCTCAAAGCGACTATAACATGGTTACAAAAACGCTTGGACACGGCGGACTTAAAGGGCTCGTATACGGACCGTCAACAGTTGAGGAATTATGCGATATTATATATGACGCGTGGGATAAAGCGGAAAAATACCGCACGCCCGTATTCATACTCTCAGACGCAAGCTTAGGACAGATGATGGAACCTGTTGATATAAAACCGTTCAAACAATTGGATGAATCGCGCTTTGATTTGCCTTACGTTATAGGCAGGGAACAATCTGAAAAGAAAGTAATACAGGATACGCCTTATGCGGGACCATATAACACAATGTCGGAAAATCTGGATTACAACTACAGAAAATATAACGAAGTCTACGAAAAATGGAAAGAAGATGAAGTGTTATATGAAGAGTATATGATGGATGACGCTGAATACGTGATTATCGGCTGGGGAATGGCAGCCAGAATTTCGAAATCCGCTATCCGCAATTTAAGGAAAAAAGGAATAAAAGTAGGGATGATAAGACCAATAAGCTTATTCCCCCTGCCTGAAAAACCTTTAAACGCGCTTGACGCAAAGAAAATAAAAGGCGTATTGGTTGTTGAAATGGCAATACCGGCGCTGTTCTATTATGACGTTAAAGCTCAAATTGACAAGAACATCCCAATCAAAGCTAATCTCCACTGCGGCGGATATTTAAGTCAAGTTGATGAAATAGAAGAAGATATTATGAAAATGGCGGGAGGAAAATAAGATGGATGTTGTATACAAAAGAAGCGGCGCGCTAAGCGACGTATCTACTACATACTGCCCCGGATGCTCACATGGAACAGCGTTTAAATTAATAGCGGAAATAAGCGAGGAACTTGACATAGTTAATAAGCTGGTATTTGCAACTCCCATAGGATGCACGACATTCTCGGCTCCGTTTCATAAATTCAGCACATTTATGTCAGCTCACGGCAGAGCGCCTGCAAACGCAACGGGATTTAAGCGATGTAATCCCAAAAGACCTGTTATTGTATACCAGGGCGACGGAGACTGCGCGGCGATAGGAACAGGCGAATCAATCCATGCGGCGGCAAGAGGAGAAGCATTTACCGTCGTAATGGCAAATAATCAAGTTTACGGAATGACCGGAGGGCAAATGGCTCCTACCACTCTTACAGGACAGAAAACAACGACAACGCCTAACGGAAGAAGCGTTGAAGTGACCGGATACCCCATCAGGATGGCAGAACAGATAGCGCAGCTTGAAGCCCCGAGGTTTGTTACGCGCCAGTCACTGCATACGCCGAAAAATATACTTCAGGCTAAAGCAGCGATAAAAAAAGCGCTTGAACTGCAGATAAATGAAGGAGCGTATTCTTTCGTGGAACTGTTATGCGCATGTCCGACAAACTGGGGAATAGATCCGTCGGGAATAAAAGAATATATTGAAAAAAATGTTATTCCTTATTTCCCGCTCGGGGATTTGAAAGGTTAAGGAGGACAAAAAAATGGAAAAAAGTTATTTATTTGCAGGTTCGGGCGGTCAGGGTGTTCAGACTCTGGGAGTACTGGTGGCGCATGCATCCAACGAGGAAGGTCACTTTACGACATTTCTTCCGGCGTACGGCGGAGAGATGCGCGGAGGCACATCAAACTGCACGATAAAAATGGCTGATGAGGAAATTGGCTCTCCCGAAGAAAAACTGTACGATAACGTAATAGTGTTAAACAAGCCGTCTTACGACAGGTTTAAAGGCAGAGTAAAAAAAGGCGGAAATTTATTTATAAATACGGCTCTTATAGAGGATGCGCAGGCAGACGGCGTGAATATTATTAGTATCAATCTATCTGAAGCGGCTAAAGAGGCGGGAAGCGACAAAGCGTTAAATATTGTAATGTACGGGCTTGTGCTTGCGCACACAAAAGACATATCTTTAGAAAACGCTGAAAAAGTGCTTAATGACAAGCTCGGCAAAAAAGAGCAGTTCAGAGCAGTTAATAAAAAGGCATTTGACATAGGCGTAAATGCCTCTAAATAAATAAGGAAGGATGATAAAGATGAAAGTAGCTATACTTGGTTCAGGCGCGATAGGTTCGTTTGTTGGCAGCGGACTGTTAAAGGGAGGAGCGGATGTGTGGTTTGTAGACAAATACAAAGACCACGTTGACGCAATTAATAAAAACGGGCTGACTGTTGAGACAAAGGACAGTAAAGAAGTGTTTAAAGCGAAAGCTACAAGCGTAGGAGCGGAAGCGGGCGTATGCGACGTTGTTATAATCCTTGTAAAAGGACCTCAGACAAAAAATTCTATAGAAGAATATAAGGAACTGTTTGATGATCATACTTTTGTAATAACGCTTCAAAACGGGGTAGGCAATGCCGAGATTCTTTTTGAAAAGTTTGCAAAAGATAAAGTCGGATACGGTGTTATGCACATTGCGAGTAAGATGATAGGACCGGGACACGTGAGCGGAATACTTACGGATCATAATGATATATTGTTCCGCGGTTCGGATCCTAATGTAAAACCACAGGTATTGGCAGAGCTTGAAGAGATTTTCCATAAAGGCGGAATGAGAGCATATTATAACGTTGAAGCAGATAAGTTTATATGGAAAAAGATGGTTGTTAACTGCGCGGTTAATATTACTTGCGGAATTGTAAGATGCACAATAGGGCAGTTCCATGACGCAAAAGACGGGGAAGCACTTGAAAAACTTATTGTTAAAGAACTTATTGAGGTAGTTAATGCATTAGGCGTTGATTTGACGTTTGAAGAAGGATGGAAATATTATATTGAGGAAAACCTTCCGAAAATAAGGCCGCATTATCCGTCATCTACTCAGGATGTTATGAAAAAAAGAGAAACTGAAATTGACTTTATAAACGGAGCTGTAAGCAGACTCGGAAAACAACTGGGAATACCAACTCCGGTAAACGATACGATAACTATGCTTGAGCATGCGCTTGAGGATACATATTCAGTTCAATTCTAATCCAAGCATATTTTCTTTAATATAAAAGAAAGAAGGAACATAACATGAAAACAAAAATAACGGTACCCGAATTTAAAAAAGTGAAGCAGGAAGGCCGTAAGCTGACCATGGTTACCGCGTTTGATTATTATACCGCGACAATTGTGGATGAAAGCGACGCCGAAGTGATTTTAGTAGGAGATTCACTGGGAATGATAATGCTGGGATATAAAAGCACTACTCCCGTTACTATGGATGAGATGATACATCACACAAAAGCTGTTGTAAAAGGCGCGCCGAATACGTTTATAATAGGCGATCTGCCGTTCGGCTCGTATCATGAAAGCTGCGAACAGGCAGTAAGAAACTCCGCCAGAATGATTAAAGAAACAGGATGCGACTGCGTAAAACTTGAAGGCGGAATTGAAATGGCAGACAGAGTAAGAGCTATTGCCAATGCGGGTATTGCGGTAATGGGGCATAT
>JAAZOI010000123.1 GCA_012797825.1 Eubacteriaceae bacterium
CGACAGCTGACTGTCGGATACTCTTAATTTAAATATTTTTTCGATCATTTCATTTATTTGAGCTTCATTAGGTTTAGAAATGCTTTTTACAGCCGCTTCGCAGCTGTCGGCAAGCATTATTATTCCCGCTTCCTTTAATACTGGTTTAGGTCCTTCATATCTGTAGCACTCAGTGTCTACATCTTCCTTAATGCATTTTTCTTTATGGTAAAAATACTGCATAACAGAAGTTCCGTGGTGGGAGGATATGATATTCTGTATAAGTTTCGGGAGCTTATATTTTTTAGATAAGCTTATACCGTCATGCACGTGTTTGCGAAGTATTTCCGCACTTTCTTCAGGCTTTAATTTATCATGCGGATTGTTGTCGGGGGTCTGGTTTTCAGAAAAATAATTCGGATTTTCCAGCTTGCCGATATCGTGGAAAAGACCGCCCGCTTTTGCAAGTAAAATATCCGCGCCGATTTCTTCCGCGGTTGCTTCAGCCATACTGCTTACATTAAGCGAGTGCTGATAAGTGCCGGGGGCGTACTGCATAAGCTTTTTTACTAAAGGATGATTTAGAGAAGTCATTTCAAGCATTCTTATTGATGTAGGAATATTAAAAATCCACTCCCACAAATATACCATGCCGACAGAGCCGAATCCGGATACTATTGACGCGCCCAAAACAAAAGCGCATTTTATAGCGGTTGTTATGCTCAGACAGTACAGCATTATGTCGGATGTGACTATTATCAGTGAATTTATTATGCCTATTATAAAACAATATTTATATATTGCCGACTGCGACATTATGCGTTTCATAAAGATAACAGATAAAATGCCTGAAGTAATCATTATTATTATTAATGTTGTTTCGGCCTTTATAGCAAAAGCTACTAACAGCACAGCAAATATGTTTATTACTAAAGCAAGTTTGGGTTTTACGACTAATGATAGCGTTATAGCCAGCATTGACAGTGGAATAAGGTATGGGTTCACCTTAGAAATTAAATTAGCAAGCGCCAGATAGATTATTATCTGACATAATATCATAAACAGCTTAGCTGTTCTGTTAAATATATTTTTCTCAAACTGATATAAGTAAAACGCGAGCATCAACAGCAGCGTTAAAGTGAAAAATATTATTCCTCCGCCAAGTATAATATCCTGAAGCCTGTTGCCGTCAAGCAGTCCGTTCGCGCTTAGCAGCTGGTATTTTTCATCCGTTATAACTTCGCCCTTTGTTACTATTTTTGAGCCTTTAACATAAGTTATAGGTTCAACTCCCGACCGCGCTTTTTCTATCGCCTGCTGAGTTTTTTCCTCATTTTCAACATAATTGGCAGCCATTATTTTATCAACAACAGCCTTGGCAAGCGTTTTATTTTTACCTGATAATGAGGTTTTATCTATAGCGCTGTATGTATATTCTTTCTTTGCATTCAAATTTTCCGCGTTTATCTGCTCTTTATAAACTTCTTTTAGAACCGATTCGACGTTGATTTTTATATTATTGCGGCTATCTGAGTTTAATGATAAGAGACTTTGAACCGTTGTTAAATCAAGTGTTATACCTGTAGCGTTATTTATTTCGCTCTGTATCTGCTCACTTGTTTTCTGCTCCGATTGATTTACAATATCCATAATTGCGCCCGTTGCGCCAATGATTTTATCAGACGCACCGGGTATCTCTTCATACACTTTGGCTACTTTATCTTCCGCTTGTTTCCTTAGTTTTTCTGTCTGCGCCTCATCAATAATCGTGCTTTCCGCCACTATATCCTCAACAGCCGCTTGTCCTACTTCTAAAGTATATTTTTTTGGAGCAAGCGAGAGGTACATAAGCAAAAAAGTCGCAGCAAATAATATTACGGCAATTATTATTTTTATTACTTTTTTTGTCTTTGACATATATTTTTCTCCATATTATTTTTTCTTATTTTCATACTTTTCGTAAGCATCTATTATTTTTTGAACTAAACTATGTCTGACAACGTCTTGCTGCGTTAAATAAACAAATTCCAAGCCTTTTATATCCTGAAGTATATGCTGAACTTTTATTAGACCGCTTGTTTTATCGCTGGGCAAGTCCACCTGCGTGATGTCTCCCGTTACAATGGCTTTAGAGCCGAAACCGAGTCTTGTTAAAAACATCTTCATTTGTTCTGGGGTAGTGTTTTGCGCTTCATCAAGTATAATAAACGAGTCATCAAGAGTTCGTCCGCGCATGTAAGCAAGCGGAGCCACTTCAATCATTCCCCGTTCCATATATTTTTGATACACGTCAATGCCCATTATATCATATAGCGCGTCATAAAGCGGTC
>JAAZOI010000017.1 GCA_012797825.1 Eubacteriaceae bacterium
GCCAGATATCATAAAATAATTATTATGACTGATGCCGATGTAGACGGAGCGCATATTACGACGCTACTTCTTACGTTTTTTTACAGATACGCAAGAGCGGTTATTGATGCCGGTTATTTATATATCGCACAGCCGCCGCTTTATAAAATACAAAAAGCAAAGCATGTTGATTACGCATATACAGACAGGCAGCTCGAATTAAAGTTAGCTGAAATAGGCAAAACAGGCGTTACGCTTCAAAGATATAAAGGTCTTGGAGAAATGAATCCGGAGCAGCTGTGGGAAACGACTATGAACCCGGTAAACAGGACGCTGCTTAGGGTAAACATTGAAGACGCAATAGAAGCGGATGAAATATTTACAATATTGATGGGCGACAAGGTTCAGCCCAGAAAAGAATTTATTGAAATAAACGCAAAAGAAGTTAAGAATCTTGATATTTAACAGCGAATATAGGAGAAATTATGTCAGATAAATTATTCGACAACATACAAGAAGTAAATATTGTAGATGAAATGAGGAACAGCTACATTGATTACGCAATGAGCGTAATTGTAGGAAGGGCTCTTCCTGATGTTAGAGACGGGCTTAAACCTGTTCACAGAAGAATACTGTATTCAATGGACGAGATAGGAATGGGGCCGGACAAGCCGTTTAAAAAGAGCGCAAGACTTGTAGGGGATGTTTTAGGTAAATACCATCCGCACGGAGATTCCGCAGTATACGACGCAATGGTGCGAATGGCGCAGGATTTCTCAATAAGATACCCTTTAGTAGACGGTCACGGCAACTTTGGCTCTATTGACGGCGACGGCGCGGCGGCCATGCGTTACACTGAAGCCAGAATGACTTATCTTGCCGCGGAAATGCTTAAAGACATAGATAAAAATACAGTGGATTTTGTACCTAATTTTGACGAATCTTTAAAAGAACCTTCAGTACTTCCGTCTAAATTTCCAAACCTTTTAGTAAACGGATCATCAGGTATTGCCGTAGGTATGGCAACAAATATACCGCCTCATAATCTGGGTGAAGTAATTGACGGGCTATGCCTGCTTATAGACAACCCCGACTGCGAAATAGAAGATCTTATCAAACATATAAAAGGCCCCGATTTCCCTACCGGCGGAATTATTATGGGCAAAAACGGTATTCACAGCTCTTATAGAACAGGCAGAGGCATGATAAAAATGAGAGCAAAAACCGTTATTGAAGAAGATAAAAGAGGGAAAGAAAGAATAGTTGTAACGGAAATACCATACCAGGTAAACAAGGCAAAGCTCGTAGAAAAAATAGCGGACCTTGTAAAAGAAAAGAAAATTGAAGGCATTGCGGATATACGCGACGAATCTAACAGAGAAGGCATGCGAATAGCAATTGATTTAAAAAAAGATATCAGCTCGCAGATTATACTTAATCTGCTTTATAAATACACGCAGATGCAAGAAACATTCGGCGTTATTTTACTTGCTTTAGTTGATAACGAGCCTAAAGTTTTAAATCTTAAAGAGATACTTTATTATTATTTGGAACATCAGAAAGAAATTATTATACGCAGAACAAAATACGATCTTGAAAAGGCCGAAGAGCGCGCCCATATTTTGGAAGGGCTTAGAATTGCTCTTGAAAACATAGATGAAGTAGTAGAAATTATTAAAACGTCAAAAGATGTCAGCGAAGCAAGAACGCGTTTAATGGAACGTTTCGGGCTTTCCGAAAAACAGTCTCAGGCAATACTTGATATGCGCTTGCAGAGACTTACAGCGCTTGAAACGGAGAAAATAGAAAACGAATACCAGCAGCTTCTTAAATTAATTGAAGAGCTTACAATGCTGCTCGGAAGCGAACAGCTGATATTAAACGTTATAAAAAAAGAACTTATCGAAATAAAGAATAAATACGGCGACAAACGCAGAACGCAATTTGCCGACGATGAAGAAGAAATGACAATGGATGATTTCATTGAAAAAGAAGACATTGTTATAACGCTTACTCATGTAGGATACATCAAACGCATAAGCGCGGATACTTACAGTGCGCAGAAACGAGGCGGCAAAGGCATAACGGCTCTGAGCACAAGAGAAAATGATTTTATACAAAACCTCTTTACTACATCAACAAAACATTTCCTTTTGTTCTTTACGAACAAAGGAAGGGTATACCGCTTGAAAGCATACGAGATTCCGGAAGCTTCAAGAACTGCCAGAGGTATGGCTATTGTAAATATACTTCAAATGCAGCCGGGTGAAAAAATAACGGAAGTTTTCCCTGTAGAAAAGTTTGAAGAAGGTCAATATCTGCTTATGGCAACAGCGAAAGGACTTATTAAGAAGACATCTTTAAATGAATATGACACATCACGCAAAACAGGCATTATTGGCATAAACCTTGATGAAGATGACGAGCTCATAGGCGTTAAAATGACCAGCGGTGAAGATGAAATCGTAATGGGCACGAAAAACGGTTACGCAATACGATTCGCAGAAGAAGAAGTAAGGCCTATAGGCAGGAGCGCCAAAGGGGTTAAGGGCATAAGCTTAAGACAAAACGATTCTGTTATA
>JAAZOI010000124.1 GCA_012797825.1 Eubacteriaceae bacterium
GGCGCTCTTCCGCAGAAACCGAACCTATCGTAAAAGTTCTGCCCGTGTCCTGTTCCGTCAGGGCCTGAGCCGCCTGAAAACATAGGAATTTCTACAGCCTCGCTCATCGCTTTTCCTACACCTACGGGTACGCATTCAACAAGGCAGCAGAAAGCTCCCGCTTTTTCTATGGCTTTTATTTCTTCCACTAATTTTTTAGCCGTTTCGGGGGTTTTGCCTTGCACTCTCATTCCGCCCGAGCTTGCCGCTGTTTGCGGTGTGAGTCCGATATGCCCCATAACGGGAGTGCCCGAGTCTACTATGGCTTTGATTTTATCAGCCATTTCAATGCCGCCTTCAAGTTTAACGCAGTCGCATCCGCCTTCTTTCATCATGCGGTTAGCAGATTCAATGGCCTGCTCGCAGCTTACGTTATAAGTGCCGAACGGAAGGTCGCCTACTATAAAAGTATTCGGCGCGCCTTTTACAACGGCTCTTGTTGCAAGCACCATCATGTCAAGCGTTACGGGTGTTGTTGAATCAAAACCATATACGATATTGCCTATGGAATCGCCAACGAGTATTGCTTCAACATTACTTTCATCAACTATTTTTGCAGTGGTATAGTCGTATACCGTGAGCATTGTGAAACGTCTGTTTTCCTGTTTATAGATTTTAAATTCCGGAATAGTAATTTTTTTTGCCATTTTTATTATCCTCCTACAAAATAATTGCAATAACGGCAATATTTAGATATATTATAAATCCAAATTTTACAAATAGTCAATTTATTTGAAATATTAATACACTAAATTAGATAAAATTAAAAAAACGCATAAACTGTATGTTTTTATTATATAATGATATAATTATCTGTATAGATTATTTGGAGGGAATATGGACAGTCGAATTGTTAAACTTGCACGAAATTTAGTAAATTACTCCTGCCGGGTAAAGGCGGGGGAAAATGTTTTGATAAGCATAGAAGGCGAAAGCGTTATTGACATGGCGCGCCAGATAGTTTCTGAAGTATACAACGCGGGCGGGAACCCTTATGTAGACATTTCAAACTCGCGAATTACAAGACAGGTACTTTTGGGCATTAAAGAAGAACAGATAAAAAACATGAACGACATGCTTTTATATAAAATGAAAAAAATGCACGCGTACATTGCCGTGAGGGGAAATGATAATACCTCGGAGCTCTCGGACGTGCCTTCAGACCTTATGAAAACATACAGTAAGCTGATGAAGCCCGCTTTTGACCAGAGGGTAAACCATACGAAATGGGTTGTGCTGCGCTACCCCAACAACGCTATGGCGCAAAAAGCCAACATGAGCCTTGCGGCATTTGAGGATTTCTATTTTGATGTGTGCAACCTTGATTACTCCAAAATGGATAAAGCGCAGGACTGCCTGAAAGCTTTGATGGACAGAACAGATAAGGTGCGAATAACGGGCGAGGGCACAGACCTTACGTTTTCTATAAAAGGTATGCCCGCGATAAAATGCTCGGGAAGACAGAACATCCCCGACGGAGAAGTGTTCACCGCGCCTGTTAAAGACAGCGTTAACGGAAAAATTATGTACAACACGCCTTCCGAATACCACGGCAGCACCTTTACAAACGTAGCGTTTGAGTTTAAAAACGGAAAGATAACATACGCAGGCTGCAACGATGACGAGAAAATTAACCACATACTCGACACTGACGAAGGCGCAAGATATATAGGTGAGTTCTCTTTCGGCATTAACCCTTATATCACCAGACCTATGAACGACATTTTGTTTGATGAGAAAATTGCAGGCTCTATTCATTTCACGCCGGGCTCGGCTTATGTGGGAGAGGCCGACAACGGAAACCGCAGCGCGGTGCACTGGGATTTGGTATACATTCAACGGCCTGAATACGGCGGAGGAAAAATTTATTTTGACGATGTGCTTATACGTGATAACGGAATTTTTGTACTTGACGAATTAAAAGGTCTTAATCCCGAAAATCTTAAATAAAATAAAAAAAACAGTAAAAACTGCTCGGCATTTCGGGCAGTTTTTGTATTATAATAATAAGATATACTGTTAATTAAATATAATATATAATTAAATATATTTCTAATATAA
>JAAZOI010000125.1 GCA_012797825.1 Eubacteriaceae bacterium
CGAGCTGGAAAAATCCGCTGCGGGCATACTGCGCGTAATCAAAGTTGTTGGGAAGGCCGTAAATGCGTCCGCCCACTAAAAACACTGACTGAAATACGCAGAATAATGCATATACAATAGTTGATACGCAAAGAACAATAAATATCTGAGTATTATAATCTTTTGAGTTGTTATTTTTTATATTTTCAGGCGGATTAATCGAATATTTTTCTGAGTTTTCATTTAAAGTTATGCGTCTCTCAACAGCAAAACGGATGAAGCCGTATGAATACGCAGATGTTAACGCAAAGAAAAATACGTAGTAAATTAAGTCTCCTAAATTTATTTTAAAATTTTTAAACCAGTCGTGAAATAATGTATTTAGTAAAATATCTGAAGAAAACATCAACGGAATAATTATCGCAAGCAGAATTATACTTAATAATATTCCTATAAGCACATTTCTTTTTTGAGTATTTATACTTTGCTTAAATATGTTTTTTACAATATTTGCAAAATATTTGAAAATATATAAAAAAGGTATAAATAAGCTTTTTAGAAACTTAAGAATATCCGCTTTATTATTCTGACTGAGTATAACAGTTATAATATAAAGTACTGGAACTACAAGGAAATTTATTGACCGTATTATATTATTCATATAAACAGCATAAACAGCGGCATACAAAAAGTTTACTAAGCTTAGCGCTATGTAAGTTTTTTTATTAAACTGTTCCGAGTTTAGCATAATGTAAGTGAATATAAACATCATGAGTAAAAATATGGGGTAGTTCAGTCCTAAGTTTATAGTTTTATGAAACAATACGGTATATACTACGCCCACGACAGCCGCTAAAATCATTAAAAGCGTATGTTTTTTATAATCTTTTTCAATATAATAATTCATATCTACACCTCGTTATCATTTGTATATTCCAAAATATCGCCTGGCTGGCATTTAAGTTCCCTGCAAATCGCTTCCAGCGTACTGAAACGGATTGCTTTGGCTTTATTGTTTTTAAGTATTGATAAGTTTGCGTTAGTTATTCCTATCCTATCGCTAAGTTCATTAAGGCCTATTTTTCGCTTAGCCATCATTATATCTAAATTTAATATAATAGCCATTTCATCACCTATATTGTCAGGTCATGGTCGTCTTTATATTCAACAGCTTTTTTGAACACTTCCGCAAGCACAATGCAGAAAAGCGAAGCTATAAAAAATATAAACAACGAAACCATAGTCATAAGAGTATTGACAGCAAAAGTTTTGACTAAAAATATTACGCATGTTATCATGCTGGCCTTTGAAATGCGCTTAAGCGCTGTTACGTTTCTTAAAATAAACGGATCAGACTTTTCGACCGAATTAAAAATAACGCGCAGTTCGTTTAAAATAAAAAGCATTAAAATCCCGAAAATATATAATATTATCATATAAAATGCATACATTTTCGCTATATTTCCTTCGTAAAAGACGCTCATAAGCCATTGCAGCGAAAACGGAAGGGATGCCATAACCAAAACGTCTGAAACTATTAATGCTATAATGATAAATTTTATAAATGAGGATAAAACTTTATATCCTTCTTTTTTCAATATCATCACCTCTTTTATGAGTAGTATACTCATTATTTTGCGAATGTCAATAATAAATTATCGATTATCAATAATTATTTACTGTTTTTTATTATTTATTATTAAAATTATAATACAATCTATGGAAAATTATAATTTATATCTAAAATACAATTAACTAACCTATAATATTTCACAAAATTAAGATATAATAATTTTTACTTATAAAAAAATTCCGGAGGGTGAATATGTCAGATATTTTAAAACTGCAAAACGGTTCGGACATAAGAGGGGTTGCCATAGAATCAAAAGACGAAAAAATTAATTTAACGGAACAAATCGCTTATAAAATAGCGCGAAGTTTCGCAAGATATATTAAAGACAAGTATCCAAGCAAAGAAAGATACACAACTACTGTAGGAACAGACAGCCGCATAACAGGTCCGGCTATTAAAAAAGCGGTTATTAATGGTCTTGTTGACGAAGGTCTATTTGTATATGACGCGGCACTGACATCCACTCCCGCGATATTTATGTCCACAATATTTAATGAAATCAAAGCGGACTGCGGCATTATGATAACGGCAAGCCATCTTCCGTTCAACAGAAACGGCATGAAATTTTTTTCAAAAGAGGGCGGGCTTGATAAAAATGATATAAAAAATATTCTAATTAATGCAGAATCAGATTTTTCAGAATGCAAAAGCACCGGCTCATCTCAAATATTGCCGTTAACAGAAATATACAGCAAGCATTTAATTAATCTTATTAGAGATAAAACAGGGAGCGAAAAGCCGTTTTTAAATAAACGAATTATTGTAGATGCCGGCAACGGCTCGGGCGGGTTTTTTGTAAATATTTTAAATGAGTTGGGGGCGGACACTTCTGGAAGCGTTTATCTTAACCCTGACGGATATTTTCCAAATCATATTCCAAACCCGGAAAACACGCAGGTAATGGAAGAGTTTTCAAAACAGGTATTAAACGTAAAAGCGGATTTGGGCATAATTTTTGACACAGATGTGGACAGAGCGGCGTTTGTTGATAAAACAGGAAAAGCGATTGCCAAGAACTCACTTGTCGCTTTAATGTCATACATAATTTCCAAAGATAACAAAAACAGTATTATA
>JAAZOI010000126.1 GCA_012797825.1 Eubacteriaceae bacterium
AGGAATATCCAACAGCAATTTAGCCGCGGGAGCGGCTACAATGAAAGAAAACCAGAAAATGGGTGAAGGCAATTACGCATTGGCCGGTCACTATAATAAAAACAAATACATTTTATTCGGCGGGCTTATGTATCTCAAAAAAGGAAGCTTGATATTTATTACTGATAAAAACTATATTTACGAGTATGTTGTATGCGATACGAAAATCGCTTACGATACGGAAACGTATTTAATATCCGATCACTTAGCAGCGCAAAAAGGAAGACCCGTAATTACGCTTATGACTTGCTATTATTCTTCCAAAACCGGTAAGCGCTATTTTGTCATAGGAGAGTTTGTTAAAAAATATCCATACGATAAAAATTTAATATGAATTACAATATATGTTTAGTTTATTTCGTTATCTTTATTTAGCAATTTATGGTATTATTTATACAGAATTTTAAAGAAGGAAAAGCCAGCTGTTATGGAAAAAATTGATTATAAAAAGCATTTCAAAGAATTATATCTGCCCAAGACAAGCCCCGCCATAATAGACGTGCCCCCGATTAGCTATATTGTAGTCAGCGGAGAAGGCAACCCCAACGAAGAGGAATTCGGAAGAAATATTGAAATTCTTTACGCATTAAGCTACGGGGTTAAAATGTCGTATAAAAGCGAAGATGTTCCTACGGGCTATTACGAATATACGGTGTTCCCTCTTGAAGGCGTGTGGGATTTAATTGATAAGAGCATTGCGCATACCGATAAAAATAATTTAAAATACGATATTATGATAAGACAGCCTGATTTTTTAACTACGGAATTATTTGAAAAATTTAAGTCAGGCGTAAAAGCAAAAAAACCAAATCTAAATATTGATAAAGCAAGACTTGAAATAATAGAAGAAGGTTTGTGCGCACAGATGATGCATATTGGCAGTTACGATAGCGAACCTGAAAGTTTTAAAATTATGCAGGAGTTCTGCGCGGACAACGGATATAGAAGGTCAGATTTAACGCACAGAGAAATTTACATAAGCGATCCGAGAAAAACAGAAGAATGGCAAAGAAGAACAGTATTGAGATTTAAAATAAGTAAATAAAGGCGGGAAAAAGTGAATCCTAAAGACAGAAGCAATATAAAAGCAGGAATGCTTGTCGATATAGTATTAAAAGAAGACCAGAAATCGGGCAAGCTCACACGAGGGCATGTTAAGCGTATTCTTACCAACAGCGAATTTCATCCTCACGGTATCAAAGTAATGATAGAGGAAGATAATAAAGTAGGCAGAGTGCAAAAAATAATAGAGTAGTATAAAGGAGAGAAATATGAATTTTTTATGGTGCACGATTCACGTTAAAGACATGGAAGAGTCAATTAAATTTTATGAAGAAATAGTCGGACTTAAATTAGATAGAAGATATCCTGCAGGACCGGGCAGAGAGATAACATTTTTAGGAGAGGGCGAGACGAAAGTTGAGCTTATTTATGATAAAGCTCATCAGACAGAAGATAAATTCGGAGATATTTCGCTGGGATTCGAAGTAAAATCGGCTGAAGAGAAAGCAGAATTTCTAAAACAAAAAGGGATTAAACTTCATAGAGATATTTTTTCGCCGAATCCGACAATTAAATTTTTCTTTATAAAAGACCCCAACGGACTTGATATACAGTTTGTTGAAAATATTAAATAATAATAAAGCACCTATAAGGTGCCTTTTTTTATTTTATAAAAAAGTATTGACATTGACGTTACGTAAAGGTATATGATGCATATATAAGGAGGCTGCAATATGGAATATACAATTTTAAAGCTCGCAAAAATTGCAAATATAAGCACAAGAACGCTGAGGTATTACGATGAAATAGGTATATTAAAACCCAAAAGAATAAGCTCATCAGGATATCGCATATACGGCAGCGAAGAAGTTGACATACTTCAGCAAATTCTGTTTTACAGACAGTTCGGACTTGAGCTTACAGAGATTAAAGATATTTTAAATAATACAGAGTTCAGCAGAATTAATGCTTTGCGCGATCACAAAAAAAAGCTTTATGAAAAAAGAGAGCAAATTGATATTCTTATAAAAAATATAGAAAAAACCATTGCAGCCGGCGAAGGGAGGACAATTATGAGCGATAATGAAAAATTTGAAGGCTTTAAACAAAAATTAATTGATGAAAACGAAGAAAAATACGGAGAAGAAATAAGAGAAAAATACGGAAAAGAGACGGTTGAAAAATCAAATCAAAAAATTAAAAACATGACAAAGGAACAATACGATAAAATAAGCGGACTTGCGGCAGAAATTAATTTAACTTTAGCTCAGGCTTATAAAACAGGGAATCCCGCGGGGGAACTTGCTCAAAAAGCTGTTTTATTGCATAAAGAATGGTTGTGTTTTTACTGGGATAAGTATTCAATAAAAGCACATGCCGCGCTTGGGCAAATGTATGTTGATGACGAAAGATTTAAAAAATATTACGATGATATACATCCGGGTTGCGCTGAATTTTTAAGAGACGCGATTTTAATTTACGCAAAAAAATAATTTATAAGGGCAGATAATTCTGCCCTTATAAATTTAGCGTTTAATGTAAGAATATTAACAGCAGCCTTAATTTTTACTTAAATCTGCAAAGGTTTAAAATACAAATAAATTGTTATTTTTAAAATATATGATAAAATATTAACATAAAAACGTAATATACGGAGATATGGATGACAATATCGTTAGCGGATTTTATTTCACAGTTAATATCTAACCCAGCATTATTAATTACGGTATTATTAACGCTGGGTGTTATTTTGGTA
>JAAZOI010000127.1 GCA_012797825.1 Eubacteriaceae bacterium
TACGTAATTGTAACTTGATAAATGAATATAATCCCGATTTTATCGCATATGGTCGTTCTGGATTTCGTGGATATATTGTATTTGGATTTTGCAAAAAGAATCTTTTCTTTTTAGAAAGTATTTTCCCAAATAATGCAACCTATATTTTTGAAAGCGATTGGGAAGAGTTATCAAAACTAACAAAATCCGAAATACTGAATCACAATTTGCAGAAAGGGAGATTAATTCATAACGCAAACTGGCCCACTGAATTTGAGAAATACATGAATGCAAATGGGTAATAACAGATTGCACCCATACCCCTGAGATTGCACCCATAGGTATCAATTTGCACCCACGACCTTTAATTTGCACCCATAGGCATAAATTCTATCAATATATGATTTCTTTTCCAATAAAATTATGCATTAATGGTGATAACACGTAATTGTTATCACTTTTTTTATATTTGACAGCAGATATGCTTATTATTACAAAATTGTAAGATATTTGTAAGATAAATCTATGGATTATATTTTATTTAACTGCTAATATAATGCTATAGCAATTTTGACTGACTTAAAAAACTATGCACTATATATGAAAACAAACCATATAATAACTGACCGCTTTTATACAAATTTATGATTTGACACCAATGCGCGGCGGATCTGCGGAGAATACATATGAAAAAAAGAAAAGTTATAAAATCTTTTATTTTAATTATATTAGCTGTAATTTTAATTTGCGGCGCAATTGCCGCGCCCACTTTTATTGACGGGTATAAGATGTATAAAACCGCCGTTACAGAAAAACCTATTGACGTTGCAGTTAACGAAATAAGAACAAGTGGGAACTATGTAAAACTTGATAATATTTCTAAAGATTTTGCATCGCAAGTAGTCGAGTCGGAAGACATACGTTTTTATCATCACGGCGCTGTTGATATCATCTCAATAGTAAGGGCTGCTTATTATAACACCAAAGCGGGGACAATTGTCGAAGGCGGAAGCACTATTACTCAGCAGCTTGCTAAAAATATGTATTTTTCATTTGACCAAACTTATACACGTAAAGTCGCGGAAATGTTCGCCGCATTTGACCTTGAAAAAGTTCTTACAAAAGACGAAATATTGGAAATGTATTGCAACGTCGCCTATTTCGGTCAAGGCTGTTACGGAATTAAAGAAGCATCTATGCATTATTATAAAGTCGCGCCCGAAAATTTATCGGACGCTCAAACTGCCGCTTTAGTTTATACTTTGAGAAGCCCGGAAAATTATAATCCCAATGTTCATTAATGGATGACAGATAATAACGGCGCGAATTTAATTCCACATTATAGTTTTATTGAAGATTGTTTTATATTATTTTCTCCAATCAGCTGTATTTAAATAAAAATTGTCAGTATACCCCGAATGTCCTGTAAAAGCGTATTGAGCGTTGATGTCAGCAAGCTTTTTAATAGATTGTTCTTGAATTTCTGTATCCTTACTGTAGCGTCTAAGAACAAAAATCTTATTATTTTCAAGTCTTAATGTATCGCCTGTAAATAATATTGAATTATTTAATAAATAGGTCATGGAACCAACCGTATGCCCGGGTGTAGAAACAGCCTTTACGACGGTATTGCCAACATGCATCTCTTCGCCGTCAAATAAAACGCGGCATTGTCTGTTAATAAAGCGGCTTTGATAAAACCATGGCATTCTTGCTTTTTTCTTCAAAAGTATATTGTATTCTTCTGCCGATAAGCATATTTCGGCATTTTTAAACACGCGCACGCCTGCCATATGATCAAAATCTGAATGTGTAAGGAATATATGAGTTATTTTTTCCGGCTTTATGTCTAAATATTTTAGCTGACGCAATATCTGGCTTTTGCCGTAACCCGAGTCAAAAATTATTGCGCAGTCATCAGTTTTGTAAATATAAAAATTTACAGTGCCTGTTTTTACAGCGTATAAGTCGGGTAAAACCATCTTTGTATCTATCAGCTTAAGATGCGTTAAATCAGCATATATTTTTGAAAACATAAATTATCTCACATTCCGACATTTAAAAAAATGTTATATTTAGCAATAAATTATATATTTATTTACTGAAAAATCAAGCTGCAACAGCAAATATAATTAAATTGTTTAGATATATAAAACATATTTAATAAATAAAAAACCGCCGGATATCAGCGGCTGCTTTTTTTTTATTTATAATAAATTGATATTTACGCAAGCAAACATTCTTTTGCGGGAATATATTTTTTACCGGCGCATTTTGCAATAGCTTCGTAGGTTATAATTCCGCCATACGTATTTAGTCCCGACAACAGCGAAGAGTCTTCTAAAAGCGCATTGTTAATGCCTTTTTGAGCCAGCTTAACAAGATACGGCAGCGTCGCGTTAGTAAGCGCGTAAGTCGATGTTTTCGGCACCGCTCCCGGGATATTTGCTACTGAGTAATGAATAACTCCGTATTTTTCATAACATGGATTATCATGCGTTGTAGCTCTGTCAATAGTTGCAATGGACCCGCCTTGGTCTATAGCGACATCAACTATAACGGAGCCTTTTTTCATGCTTCTTACCATTTCTTCACTTACCGTTTTAGGCGCTTTCGCTCCCGCGACCAATACCGCCCCAACTAATAAATCCGCCTTGCTTACCATATCTGCGGCATTATATTCATTATATACCAAAGTGGAAATTCTTCCCGCGAATATATCATCAAGATACATTAATCTATTAATGTTAAGGTCCATTACCGTAACTCTCGCGCCTAGCCCTAATGCCATTTTAGCCGCATTCGCGCCTACCACTCCGCCGCCTATTATAAGCACTTCACAAGGAAGCACGCCCGGAACTCCGCCGAGGAGTATTCCCGCTCCCCCGTTATATTTCTGCAGCATATTTGCGCCTATTTGAATAGACATGCGCCCGGCAATTTCACTCATTGGTGATAATAGAGGAAGCGAACCGTTCGGCAGCTGTACCGTCTCATATGCAATACCTGTTATTTTCTTTTGGACAAGCATATTCGTAAGAGCCGGATTTGGAGCTAAATGCAAATAAGTGTAAAGCGCCTGCCCCTCTTGAAAAAGTTCATATTCACTTTGCACAGGCTCTTTTACTTTTACAATGAGTTCTGATGCCTTAAATACATCGTAAGCTTTATCAACTATATCCGCTCCTGCAGCTGCGTATTCGCTGTCTGTGATGCCGCTTCCTTCTCCGGCTGATGTTTCTATGATAACTTTATGTCCAAGAGTTGCCAGCGCATACACGCCAGCCGGCGTTATTGCAACTCTGTTTTCATTGTTTTTTATTTCTTTTGGTATTCCAATGTTCATTTAAGCCCTCCGTATGTCGCTTTTAATCTTCAAGCGATATTGAATAATTGTTTTTTACAGCGGACAGCGTTACTATTGTTTTTGTTTTCTGTACGCCGGGAACACTCTTAATGCGCTGGAGCAACCCCTCAAGAGTATCTGTATTATCAGTTACTATTTTCAGTAAATAATCAAAATCCCCTGCCAAATAATGGCACTCCAAAATATCGGCTTCTTTGTTTATTTTCTCAATGAACTGATCGGTAAATCTTGGGCGCTCCAGGCTGATAAACATAAAAGCTGTTAAAAACTTATTTAAATATTTGCTGTCAATAATAGCCGTATACTGTTTTATTGCGCCTGATTGCTCAAGTTTCTTTAGCCTTTCACTGCAAGCGGGCACAGACAAGTTTATCAAATTTCCTATTTCGGATACTGTAATCCTTGCATTTTTTTGTAATAAGTTTAAAATTTTTAAATCTAAACTGTCCATCAAAACCTCCGGAAGGTTTTATAAATAAAGCAATATTATCATTATTCAATAATATTGTAAATATTTACGTTGTGTTAACATAATATTTTAATTTAATTTAAAAATATACTTAATATTTTTTCGTATAAACCTGTTAATATTATTAAAATCCAAATTATTTCTTGTATATTTTATTTCGATATTAATTAAATTGCTTGTAACGGTTAGTATCTCACACAATATATTAATATTATAGTGTAAACCTATATCATTGCATCGAGGTGAACTAAATGGATAAAATGGGCGATAATAATTGGCAATATAAAAGCGGGTGGCGGCCTATATACATAGAGAACGATTCATCACTTACATCTGTTTCTAAAAATAATGAAACACCTCAAAAAAAGCCGGTTTCAAATATTAATCAAACTCATAATATAAAATCAGATAATGTAATAAATTCACCTGATAATATTGATATATTAAAGCTGTTAAGTGATATAAACACAAAAATTGATACTTTAAATCGCAATCTTACTAAACAGAATGAAAACATGAATAATTTATTTAATTATTTTAAGACGCTTGAAACAACGGCAGACAAAAAAAGCGTATTTGACTTTTTAAAAAAATTAACAGAATAAAATAATATTTTGCATAATTTTTTTATTAAATTATTTCTAATTTTTTTGATAATTTAAATCAAAATATATTTAAATATCTTATTAATCTACAGCAAGTAACAAAATTTTAAATATTGCATACGATGTAATTGTATAGAGCTATTCTCTATTTAATATTAAAAGGAGCAAAGACCAAAAAATGAGTGACATAGAACAAATATTAGATATATACGCAAGACGGGTACTTGCAAAGGCAGAACTTCTTGATATGCAGACAGGTTTTCAGGAAAACTATTCACCGATAACAGGTGCGCCTTTAGGCACAAAAGCGCCTTTACTGCTCTATATCATTAACAACGGAGCTATACAGACAGAAGGCACAAACACTAATTATGGTTCGCCTGTTAGATGTGTAAAACTTTGCAGAAGAGTAATTGATCCGCCCAGAAACTCAATAACATGCACTAAAAAGTCAAAAGTGACATTGGATTTTGAGCTGGTTTTGATAGTTGAATTTGAAAATGACGCATTTGATGTGCTTACGCTGCCAAAAAATCTTTCATCAACCCAGCATTATGATGTAGATATCACAAAAGCGTTTGTTGCCTCTACTGTCATTGATGTGGCAGGAGCACCTGTAATCCAGCACCAAAATGTTGTTTTGCCGTACGAAACGCTTACAATTTTATCAACGGGAATTAATGCATATTCAAAATTTGAATATATTGTCAACATTCCTTTTACAAGTTTCTCCCCTGCTTTAAGAAGATGCGAACTCGAAGATCCTTCGCTTCAATCTTATATCTTGCTTAGGGACTTGAATTATGATGTTGATGTGCTTGAGCAATTTCTTGTTCATACTTCAGCTACTGCAAGCATTTGGACTACAATGGTTGATTTTTCATTAGTCGAAGATATAATTGATAAACTTGGAATAGATCAGGATATTCAAATTACCGGCACGCCGGAATATGTATGTACTGACTAAAATTTTTGCGGAGGTAGGTTTTTTTCTTACCTCCTGCTTTAATTTTATATAATAGCTTATTATGAGTGCAAATCAAATCATTAAAATCTTAATTTACTTATCAATGCTAATATAGATGAATATATTGTTTGCCTCAAATAATTTTTATACATAGCGCCATGACAAACAACAGCGCTATAAAAATGATTGGAGGTGACTCAATGAATCCTGAAATTAATACACCCGACGAACTTGGCAATACAGAACATCATTTTCATCCTCACCCGTATCCTCCATTTCCTCCGTGTCCGCGAGGCCCTGTCGGACCGCAAGGACCGCAAGGTCCCAAAGGACCTGCCGGAAGCATGGATAACACAGCTGAATGTTTTGCCTATGCGCAGCTTGCTCATGTGCTGGCGCAGCTAATAAGTTACTATCCGACATCCACATTATTTGTTTTTCTAAAAGGAATCAGCCCGTGGTGGATATCGGGAGTTCCGTATCAGCTTTATGTATCATCTGAAGGAACTTACGGCGGACTTTTTATACTAAACAGCAGCGGATATGTAGCCATTCCGATAAGCGCTATTACCGCACTGCAATTTGATACCGGTGCTGTATACAATCCTGCTATTACCTATCTTTCAAAACCGGATTTTCCTCAAGGATGCGATACTAATATAATTACTGCAATATATGATTATGTAGCAACATTAACAGGCGAAGTTTTATTCGACACCGGCTCAAATGTACACAGCACCGGCCCTATTTATTTAAATAAATACGGAATTATTGTGCAGGCAGACGCGTTAGGCAACGATCCTGCTTGGATACCCGTGCTGCCTATCACCGCTATTGCGCCGCAAGATACCGCAGCTAAAAATCCTACCTCTGTTGAAACAGGCAAACCGCCCACAAGAATTCAAGCTTATTAACTGTATAGTGTTTTCTTTATTAAAGCGTCATATTGACGCTTTTTTAGCTTTATATCTGATCAATAATAACCTTTCTAAACCTAATTCATATAATATTAATGTGAAAATTTTTTTGCTTATTATTTTTTCAGATACTAATGATAATGCCAAGAATTGTTATAAATCATCACAACACTAAAAAAGAGGGCTATACACTACTACTGTTGGCTGTTTGCCCGAAACTTTAATTGCTACCGCTTATACAAATCTTGAAGGGAGATATATGTTCGGAGGAGTAGCCGCAGGAGAATATATCATTAAAGCCAAAGCTTCCGAATTAATATAATAAAATAATGTCAAATTTAACCGGAGAAAGCAAACGCTTCAATTTGCTTCCGGGTCGGGAAGCAAATGTAGACGCAGTATTAAAACGCAAATGCAATAAAACATCTTCTTTAACAGGCTGTGTCATTGACTGCCGCCATGACAAAGTTAATCATATCAAAGTTTTACTTTTCGGCTGTGAAAACCTATATGAGACATTTACAAATAAAGAGGGCTTTTTCTGGTTTGAACATGTATGCGAAGGAAAATATTCTGTAATTCTGCCGTTATACTGCATTCAAAAAGATGTCAGTATTTACGGCAAAAAAAACACTTGCAGAATTAAGATCCATTCAAAACATCGACCATTATTTTTTAAAAAATTAATATATAAAGCGTTACGCTTTATATTAAAAAAACGCAGAGGATAATATCCTCTGCGTATAAACAATTAATATGTCTTTAGCCATTTATTTGAGTTAGTCAGCGCTGCTGTTCTTTTTTTGTATACGTTCCATCTCATCAATTTTCTTGCTTAAATGCTGCTGCTGTTTAGTCAGTGCGACAATTTTGGCATGTATATCTTCTAAAATAATTTCAGCTTTTAAATTTATTTTATAATCATTTTCCGCGCGCTGCCTGTCTTTAGCTTCTTGTCTGTTTTGGCTCATCATAATAATCGGCGCCTGAATAGCGGCAAGCATAGAAAGCACCAAATTAAGAAGAATAAACGGGTACGCATCAAACGGTCTTGATAATATTACAACATTTAAAATTATCCAGAATGTTAAAACCGCGCAAAAACTTATAATAAACCCCCAGCTTCCCGCAACGTCAGCCATTTTATCGGCTACTCTTTGACCGAAAGTAAATTTCGTTTCATTTTTATAAGCTGTAGGCTTTTGTAAAAGCATCTGAATTATTTCACCTTTTTCCAAAATCTCGCCCGATTCCAAATCCAGAAGTTCTTTAACCATTTTGCTTAATCTTTTATTTTCCATATCTTCACCGCCTTAATCATTTATTTTTAAAATAAAACACTGCCAATTGCGTTCTGTCTCGCAAATCTAATTTTTCTAAAATTCCGCTGATATAGTTTCTTACTGTTCCTTCGCTTAAAAAGAGCTTTTCCGAAATTTCTTTATTATTAAGCCCTTCCGCAACGAGCGAAATGATATCTGATTCTTTATCATTAATACCAAGTTTTGATAAGTTCTTTTTTTCTTCGCTGTTAATAAGCGCAGGTATTTTAGATACTATATCCTGCCCAAACACATATTGTCCTATATAAACTGCTCGCAGCGATGGAATTATGCATTCAAAATCCTGTTTTAAAATATAACCGTGCGCGCCTATTTTAAAAGCTTTAATTATATATTCATCATCCGCAAATGTTGTAAGATACAATATCTTTGCGTCTTTATAAACCTTTAAAATATTTTCTCCCGCTTCAAGCCCTGACATTTTATCCATCCTAATGTCCATCAGTAAAATGTCAGGCTTAAATTTTTTATATAATTCAATAGCTTGCTGCCCGCTGTTTGCCGTTCCGACTACTTCTATGTCTTTGTTTGACTCTAAAATCAGCTTAACCGAAGCGCATATAAGCTTATCATCATCAACTACTAAAACTCTCATATTATTCTACCTTTCCGCGTTATGCTTTTGGAATAGAAATAAAAATTTTAAATCCGCCGGATTTATTAATATTAAAGTTGCCCTTAAATGCACATACCCTGTCCTCAATATTTTTAAGCCCAATCCCTTCATTATCCATTCTGTTTACTTTTGTTCCGTTGTCCTGAATTATAAGTTGATAGAGCGCGGGATGTTCACGCAGTGTTACGCTAACATGCGTGGCATTGGAATGTTTTATAATATTTGACAATGCTTCTTTTATTACAGCTATAAAGCAGTATTTTAATTTTTTATCCGGGTTTGATTGAATATCGTACTGAAGCTCAATATTGCAAAATGTAAAATTATTTACTAATGCAGTTATCTCATTTTTTAAATCTATTGATTGTTCATGAAGGTCATGAACACTTTTCCTTATGCTGTCCATCGCTTTTGACAAAGTTAAATTAATAGATCTTAAATTTTCTTTTATTTTTTCATCGTTTATTGTAGCAAGCATAGCTCCGATTTGCAAGATAGAGCTCGACAGCATATGCCCTACATTATCATGTATATCCCTCGCTATTCTGTTTCTCTCATTTAATGTAGCAATATTTATCTCATAGTCCTGCTTATCCATAAGCTCCTTGTTTTTTATTTCAAGCATTATTGACAATTCTTTGCTGTCGTCGCGTAATAATATAGTTTTTGTCTTCAGATTTTTTATATAAACAGTTCGGTATTTTAATATGAATGCCACGGCAGTGGTGCAAATAATAAATCCGTTAATTAAAAAAGCATTTTGCAGGAAATTTACAGCAACAGGAAAAAGCAAAAGAGTCCATAACCATTTTATTTTAAATAATACAAAATCATAACAAATCAACGGCACGAAAAAAATATAAAAAGGATATATAAATGAAATCAAAATAAAAATCGCCAATGAAATGATTTTAAACAACTGATCTTCAAAATAACTCATAAGACCGCTTATTATTATAACAATCAATATCGGCACAATAAACAGCCCTGCACAATAGTGTAAATAAAATACCATACACAAAGAAAAAATAACAAGCTTGTCAATTATATTGTTCAAATTTTCATCCCTGTTCCTTTGAATTATTATTTAAATTTTATCATATTTACATCATCACTCAAGCAATATATTACATTTGTCATGCAAAGTGTGGATAATATTCACTTACAAATACATACTTAAGTGCGTAAAATTAAATTATAAATATTTAAGGAGGCACTTATGATAATAAAAGTAGAAAACCTTGTAAAAAGATACGGGGATTTAATAGCTCTCGACCATTTTAACATAGAAGTGCAGGAGGGTGAAATTTTGGGGTTGTTAGGCCCGAACGGTTCAGGGAAGACAACGGCAATTAACTGTATTTTATCTTTGCTTAAGTACGATAAAGGCAATATCGATATATTCGGCCGTCCGATGTCGCCCAATGCATATGATATAAAGCGCAATATAGGAATAATAATGCAAAATGTTGCTGTATTTGAGGAACTTACCGTTTATGAAAATATTGATTATTTCTGCGGTCTTTATGTAACGGATAAACATAAGCGCAGGGATCTTGTCGATGAAGCGATTGATTTTGTCGGATTGAACGATTTTAGAAAATTCTATCCTAAAAAACTTTCCGGCGGACTTTTAAGAAGGCTCAATATTGCCTGCGGTATAGCACATAAGCCAAAACTTATTATTTTGGATGAACCCACCGTAGCAGTTGATCCCCAAAGCCGAAACAATATACTGGAAGGCATCTTAAAATTAAACAAAGACGGCTCCACTATAGTATATACATCTCATTACATGGAAGAAGTAGAGCAAATCTGTAGCCGCATA
>JAAZOI010000128.1 GCA_012797825.1 Eubacteriaceae bacterium
CAGTTCTTTTTTATTTCTTATATTAGCAAGACCTATAATAAAAAAATATATTAACAGCAAAAAAGTAAGCACTAACGCAGACAGCCTTATAGGTAAGACAGCGTTAGTTATTAAACCTATCATGCCGCATATAACAGGCCAAGTTAAAATAAAAGGCCAAATTTGGACTGCTGTAAATGAAAATGATACTGAACCTATAGAAGATAATGAAGAGGTGCTTGTCTTGGGTATTGAAGGTGTCAAACTCATTGTAAAAAAAGTTTTAAAGGAGGAAATGCAGTGATTAAAGGCATAATAATTGCTATTGCTATTTTATTTGTATTAATTATTCCCAATATAAGAATTGTTCCGCAGGCTAACGCTTATGTTATTGAAAGGCTCGGTGCATACTTAAAAACTTGGAACGTAGGAGTTCATGTAAAAATACCTTTTATTGACAGAGTTTCAAGTAAAGTCTCTCTTAAGGAAAAAGTCATAGACTACCCCCCGCAGCCCGTTATCACAAAAGATAACGTTACAATGCACATCGATACCGTTATTTATTATCAGATAACGGATCCCAGACTTTATACATATGGTGTTGAACGCCCTATGAGCGCCATTGAAAACTTAACTGCAACAACGCTTAGAAATATTATAGGCGATATGGAACTCGACCAGACGCTTACGAGCAGAGATAACATTAACTCAAAAATGCGCGCGATTCTTGACGAAGCCACAGACCCTTGGGGCATAAGAGTAATTCGAGTTGAAGTTAAAAACATAATGCCGCCTCCGGATATTCAAACGGCAATGGAAAAACAAATGCGTGCGGAACGTGAAAGACGTGAAAGTATATTAAGGGCGGAAGGCGAAAAGCAGTCTGCGATTTTAATGGCGGAAGGCGAAAAAGAATCAACAATACTTCGTGCGGAAGCTAAAAAAGAAGCGCAGATACGAGAAGCCGAAGGTCAGGCACAGGCTATCCTTGCTGTTCAGACAGCAATCGCCGAAGGTCTAAAAAGAATAAAAGACGTAGAAATTACAAAAGAAGTTCTTACAATGAAAAGCATTGAAGCGATGAAAGATATTGCGAACGGTACTGCTACTAAAATAATTATTCCATCAGAAATGCAATCAATCGCAGGTCTTGCAAGCGCTTTGACGGAAATTGCCAAAGATAAATAAATCTAAAAGAATAAAAGAGGATTAGCAAAGCCTAATCCTTTTTTATTTGGCATTTAATGATAATTTTTTTGCTAAACTGCTGATATCATTTATTTGAGGTGAAATAAATGAAGCGTCAGGCTAAAAAAAGAAAATTTATCACTTATCTTTTAATATTTATAATGCTTATAGCAATACCTTACCTTATTATATCCGTCAATAAAACATACTACAACGATACAAAACACAAATTTTCAGCTAATATACCTAATAATTGGGTATGCCTGTCAAATCACCAAATGAAAAAATATTATAAAAGCAGCAGCTTTTCCTCTTCCTCCTCGACTCAGGATTTTGCGGTAATTTTTTCTGCGATGAAATATAGAGAAAAATATTCGGTTAAAAATAATATGCCTAATCCGAATATTATTATTTTATACTCAAAAAAAACTTACGATCCAAAAGAATTGATATCCTCGCTATCAGGCGAAATTGTAAAAACGGGGCAGTTTAAATATGACGGCGGAAATGAGACATCCGATATCGGAGGTCTTAAATGGCAAAGCAAATACATTTCCGCTGAAATGAATTCACTTATTGTATTTCAAGATTACTACTGTGCATTATTTAATAACGGAACGTATCTTATCATTGCAACATCATTCTCCAACGAGAATTTAGATGAAGTATATGACTTGCTTTCTAATATTAAATTCAAAAATTAAAATAGCTTTTATTCTTTAATTATTATCTTAAAATCTTTTATATTATTATCTTACTCATTATTGATAAAACTATGGAAATAAATTAAAAAATCATATATATTAATATATATAATTTTTTGATTTTTAAATTTATATATTTATCTTTACAAAATTTTATTAGGAGCATACATGAAGATTATTATAATAGGAGACGGCAAAGTCGGAAGCACACTTGCAAGCGTTCTGTCAAAAGAAGATAACGACATCACAATAATTGACAAAAACGCAAACGTTCTTAATCAAACCAATGATGACTTAGATGTAATCTGCATAGAAGGAAGCGGTCTTAATATAAAAACGCTGCATGAGGCTAAAGTAAAAGAAAGCGATTTAGTCATAGCCGTTACAAATCAAGATGAAATTAATATGATTTGCTGCCTCTATGCAAAAAGAATGGGCGCCAAATACACAATAGCGCGAATAAGAGATCCCGAGCATTCGGAAGAAATAAAAGCTCTTATGGAAGAGCTTGAACTCAATCAGATAATAAATCCGGAATACACAGCGGCAGACCACATTTCAAGATTAGTGCTTTGGCCGACATTTTCTGATATTGAACTTTTTGCTGATAATAAAGTCCTGCTTACAAAATATAAAATTGATGATTGTTCTTCTTTAATAGGCAAGTCACTTACCGATATTACGGAATTTGACAGAGCAAATATTTTGGTTGCCGCTATTGAGAGAAATTACGAAACAATTATTCCCAAGGGCGATTTCATTTTTAAAAAAGATGATTATATTTATATTATCGGCGAAGTCCATTCCATTAATATGTTTTTGCAGCAGCGAAATAAACGCTATAATAAATTAAATGATGTTATGATAATAGGCGGAGGCAGGATTTCTATATATCTGGCTCAGATATTGCTTAAAAATAAAATAAAAGTAAAAATTATTGAACAAAACCCCGATAAATGCATCCATTTAAACCAGATTTTGCCTGATGCCATGATAATAAACGGCGACGGGACCGATTATGATTTCTTGCTGTCTGAAAATATGAATTCAACAGGAGCCTTTATTGCCTTAATGGGTCATGACGAAGCAAACATTATTGCATGTTTAATTGCGAAAAATTCGGGTGCGGTAAAAACAATCGCAAAAGTAACGCGCATTAAAGGCCTTAATCTTATAAAAGATATCGGCGTAGACAGCATAGTAAGCCCGAAGCTCCTTACCGCCAATCACATCCTACGTTTTGCGAGGAATTTAAAAGTAAAAGAAGATCCCTCAATAAATGAACTGTATATGATGAACGAAAATAAAATGCAGGCGCTTGAATTCTCAGTTGAGCATGCATATGACTTTTTGGACATACCTTTAAAAGATTTAAAAATTAAAAAAAATGTACTAATAGCGGTAATCGTAAGAAATAATAAAATTATTATTCCTCGAGGTGATGACTGCATCAAATTAAATGACAGAATTATTATTATCACTTCATTATTAAAAATTATCAATTTAACAGAAATTTTTTAGGGAGCAATAATATCTGATGAATATAAAAGCACTCGTCAAAATTTTGGGCTTTGTTTTGTGTTTCGAAGCGATATTCATGCTTCCTTCTACTGCTATATCATATGTTAAGGGACAATATGATTTTTTATCTTTTCTATTAATTCCGGCATTAATGCTGGCAATAGGCATACCGTGTTCTCTTCTTAAAGTAAAAAAAGCAAAGCTTTATATAAAAGACGGCTTTACAGCGGTAGCTTTTTCATGGATTGTTTTATGCATAGCAGGCGCGCTGCCTTTTTATATAAGCGGCGCTATTCCGTCCTTTATTGACAGCGTTTTTGAAACAGTGTCAGGCTTTACAACAACGGGAGCATCCATACTTACAGACATTGAGGCTCTTCCTATGGGAATACTTTTTTGGCGCAGCATGACTCACTGGATAGGCGGCATGGGTGTGCTTGTTCTTGCGCTTGCGGTTATACCGTTAATCGGAGGAAGCGGAATAAATCTTATGAAAGCCGAAAGCCCTGGGCCTTCCACTACAAAGCTTGTGCCGAGCCTGCGTAAAACGGCAATGATTTTATACGCAATATATACGGCGCTGACATTGCTTGAAGTTTTATGCTTAAGAATAGCAGGAATGAGCCTTTACGACGCTTTTATACATGCAATGAGTACAGCAGGAACAGGCGGTTTTTCTGATAAAAATTTAAGCGTGGGTTATTATGACAGTGTTGCGATAGAAATAATCATAACAGCCTTTATGTACCTGTTTGGTCTTAACTTTACAATATACTTTGTGGCGTTAACTAAAAATATTCTCCAGGCGCTTAAATCAGAAGAGCTGCGCATATATACTGCTATTATTATAATTTCAATAATACTAATATCAATTAATATATCGCATTTATATAACGGAAATATTTTAACTTCTGTCAGATATGCGAGCTTTCAAACAGTATCAATTATGACTACTTCCGGTTTTTCATCAACAGATTTTAATTTATGGCCTTCATTCAGCCGTTCTATGCTTATGCTTCTAATGGTAATAGGCAGCTGCGCTTCCTCTACCGGAGGCGGTATCAAGGTTATAAGACTTATAATATTGTTTAAATCAATAAGGATCGCTTTTAAAAAGATAACGCATCCCAATATAGTCAAAACAGTTTCAATAGACGGACATGCTGTTGATAATAATACTATATTTAATGTTCTGCTTTTTATATTGCTGTATATTGTAGTAATAATAATTGCAACACTATTGCTTTCAATAGAAAATTTTGATTTTACTACAATATTCTCAACCGTCCTTACAATGATAGGCAATACAGGTCCGGGATTTGAAATGGTAGGTCCCCTGAGCAATTATTCATTTTATTCAGATTTCAGCAAAATTATAATGAGCCTATGCATGCTTATAGGCAGACTTGAAATATTGCCTATACTGTTTTTGTTTATTCCCAGAAAACGTTCGTCTATAAAATAAACAGGAGGTGCTTAAAATGGAAGAGATAAAACTGCTGCAGCAATTAATAGATAACTCGGATAATATTGTTTTTTTCGGAGGCGCGGGTGTTTCTGTTGAAAGCGGCATCCCCGATTTTCGCAGCGAGAACGGAATATATAATCAAAAGTACGATTATCCTGCCGAAGAAATATTAAGCCACAGTTTTTTCTATACTCATACGGATTATTTCTATAATTTCTGCAGAGAAAAAATAATTATGCCCAATGCGCTTCCCAATGACGCGCATAAAAAACTTGCCGCTCTTGAGAATGCGGGAAAAGTAAAAGCAGTCATAACGCAGAACATCGACGGTCTGCATCAGGCTGCCGGCAGCAAAAACGTACTGGAACTGCATGGCAGTATGGAGCGAAATATCTGCTTAAAATGCGGTAAAGTATATGACGCAAGTTACGTTTATAAGTCAGAAGGCATACCTAAATGCACGTGCGGCGCTGTTGTAAAGCCTGAAGTCGTGCTTTACGGCGAATCGCTTGATTCGTATGTAATATCAAAATCTCTTGAATATATAGCTGCGGCTGATGTTTTAATAATCGGAGGCACAAGTCTTTCCGTATACCCCGCAGCAGGTATGGTCGATGCGTACAGAGGCAATAAGCTTGTGTTGATAAACAAAACTCCCACAAACCGCGACAATATAGCAAATTATATTTTTTACGGCAGCATAGGTAAAATTTTCTCGCAAATAGAAGTCTGATTTAATTTTCATTTGACAAAATGTTTATAATATATATAATTAAAACTTAATTCTATTAATACAACGGAGGCTTACAATGATTGGAGCAAGCAAAGTTAAAAATATAGTACTATGCGGTCTGTTTGCCGCGCTTACTATCGTTGCGACATATATTCATGTGCCCGTCACCCCTTCAAGCGGCGGACTTATACATCTGGGAAGTATCATTCTTTTCGTAGCGGCTTATATTCTGCTTCCTCAATACGCCGCTGTAAGCGTAGCTGTCGGAATGACGCTTTTTGATTTGCTCTCTGGCTGGGCGGCATGGGCGCCTTTTACATTTGTAATCCGTTTTGTTCAGGTTATCATCTTGTCAGTTATGATTAAAAATAATAAAAAAAATTACTTTATTATAATTTTAGCGTATGTACTTTGCAGCCTGTGGGAAATGGCGGGTTACTACATAGCCGAGGCTTTAATTTACGGCAACTGGATCGCACCTATGGCTTCAATGCCGTCAGAACTGCTGCACG